>JBAUVZ010000155.1:0-23525 GCA_049583505.1 Candidatus Sulfotelmatobacter sp. | reverse complement strand
GATGGCGTTGCGCCGTTTCCCGAGCCATCGCTCGAGATATTTCGCGAGTCATCTCCCACCACTGCGGGCGTCTGTGCCTCTACTCCGGCGCGCAGTTCCTCCAGCGATCCCTGCGCCACTAGCCGTCCCTGATGAATGATGGCGACGTGGCTGCACAGCCGCTCCACGATTTCGAGCACATGCGAGGTGAGAAAAATCGTGGCCCCGCGCGCAATCATGCCTTGCAGCATCGCTTTGAGTGTTCCGGCGGCGATGGCATCCACTCCTTCGAACGGTTCGTCGAGGAACAGCACTTTCGGTCCATGAATCACAGCCGCCGCCATCGCCAGCTTCTTCTGCATTCCGTGCGAGTAGTCCGTGACCAGCTTCTTCGGCTGATTGGCGAGCTGCATGAAGTCCAGCAGCTCCGCAGTGCGTTTGGCCGCGGTCTGTCGGTCAAGTCCGTACATCCGTCCCGCGAAGTTGAGGAACTCCGATCCCGTCAGCCTTCCGAACAGCGCCATGCCTTCAGGGACAACGCCGATTTGCCGCTTCACTTCGACAGGACGCGCCGTGAGATCCAGGCCGAGGATTTCGATTCGCCCGGAACTCGGCGCCAGCAGCCCGGTGAGCATCTTGATGGTCGTCGATTTTCCGGCGCCGTTGGGGCCGAGAAAGCCGAAGAATTGTCCCGGGGCCACGCGCAGGTCAATGGCGTCCACCGCGAGGAGTTCTCCGAAGCGGCGGGTGAGGCCTTGCGTAGAGATCGTGGGTGCGAGATCCATGAAACTTCTGAATCTAGCACACCCGGCGAGTCTTCGCGCCCTTACCGTTTTTCCTTCGGGTCTTCTTTCTTTTCCGCCTGCTTCTTCTGCTCATCTGCCGTCCATGGCGGAACCACTCCGAGGACCCGTGCGTAGGCGATCAACTGTCCCAGATGCTCTGCGATGTGGGGCACAATGAAGAGGAGAACGCCGCGCTCTGTAATCCTTCCGCCAGACCAGTCCATGCTCTTTTCCAGGTCGGCATCCGGCATGTCAGTGATCGCCTGCTTCGCGTGGGCGTACGATTCTTTGAGCGTGGCGATCACTCTGACCTTGTCGGTCGTGGATTGTTCCATGCTATTCGTCTCGATCCTCTGCGGGATTTTCGCGCCCACGAGCTTGTACATGTTGTAGTTGGCCGCGCTCGCGTGCAGCAATACCTCGGCGACGGAACGAACACCTGGTGCCGGCCGCCACGAGTACTTCTCCGCCGGGATCGCTTCCGCGAGGCGGGTGAACTCGTCTCCCTGGATCATGACTAGCGCCAGGACCTCGGAGCGATATCCCGTGACCCTGGGAGTACCGTCCCTGTAAGGATGGCCCTGAGCGGTGACGTGGATCGACGCGACCGTGAGAAAAAACAGACAGAATGCTGAAATTATGCGCTTCATGGAGATCCCCCTTAGCGACCAATCAGTCTAGCCACACGCGGAGCTTTGTCCAGAACCGAATAAACAGAACTCTGCGGGCACACCGAAAACGGTTGCAGCACACCTAGAAACCCGGAGGCCGCTGATCGACGACTCCGAAGGCGCGCTCCATGGAGAGGCCTGCCCTCGCCAGCGTACCTTCGTCGAAGAGCCGTCCGATCAATGTCACTCCGTGAGGCACGCGGCGTGGCGACGAAAACGTTGGCATGGGATTGTTTGGGTCAGGCGCCCAGTCGCTGCGCGCCTTAGATACTTCAACGAAACCGGCGCGCAGGGTGAGTGAAGGATGCCCGGTGAAGTTGGTAAGAGTCAGCATCTCGTCGCGCAACGAAGGCACGAGCAGCAGGTCCACTTCAGAGAAGACGCGAGCCATTTCCTCGGCGACTTTGCGCCGGAAGCGGTCGGCCTGTACGAAGTCGACTGCGGAAAGGAACCGGGACTCTCGAAAAATATTGGGCCAGGCGTCGGGCACCTGTGCTTTGAGCTGATTCATCCCACCGCTCAGAGTGAGCTCTTCGAAAGCCGCTGCTCCTTCGGCGAAAAGAATCAGGTTGAGCGAGTCGTACGGCCAGTCGGGAATTTCTATCTCCACGGGCACCATTCCTACTTTCTTCACCGTCTCCAGGGCGGCGCGGTCCACGGCGGTGGCGGGATTCTCGTTCATCCAGCGTGGGAAATAACCTACGCGCAGCCCACGCACGGTTTCGCCAGCATCGAAATCAAGCTTGCTGGGTACGCTCGCCAGATCTCCGGCGTCAGGCCCGGAGATGGCATGCAGCACCAGCATTGCGTCTTCGACCGCTCGTGTCATGGGGCCAAGTTTGTCGAGCGACCAGCACAGGGTCATTGCGCCCGTGCGCGCTACGCGGCCGTAGGTGGGACGAAGTCCAGTAATTCCGCAACGCATTGATGGACTGACGATGCTGCCGCCGGTCTCACTCCCGATCGCGAAAGCGACCAACCCCGCTGCAGTCGCCGCGCCGGGACCCGCGCTCGACCCCGACGACGCTTCCTCCAGTAGCCACGGGTTCATCGTCTGCCCGCCGAACCAGATATCGTTCAGCGCCAGCGCGCCCAGGCTCAACTTGGCAACCAGCACCGCGCCCGCCTCATGCAGCCGCTTCACCACGACGGCGTCCACGGCAGGCACGCGGTTGCGGAAAGGCTCAGCGCCATATGTGGTGCGGATTCCGGCGGTGTCGAGAAGATCCTTGCTGCCCCACGGGATGCCGTGCAGCGGTCCGCGATAGTGGCCGGCGGCAATCTCCTCATCCGCTCTCTTGGCTTGCGCCAGCGCCAGCTCGCGCGTGAGCGTGATGACGCAGTGCAGCTTGGGATCGAACTGCTCCAGTCGCCGCAGATAAATGCGGGTGAGCCGGTCCGAACTCAGCTTGCGTTGCTCGATCCAGCGCGAAAGCTGGGTCAGCGAGGCGAAGGCGATATCCTCATCGCGCGCTGGTAATGGACCAGGATCGGTATTGCTGCGGATAAACCAGTCACGCTCAGGGCCAGTCTTCAAGCCAGGCAGCACCGGGTTCCAGTGCGAGGCTGGTGCGAGCCTTGTCTCCAGTGCAACCTTGCGCGGCCCAGTGCGCCGCTCATAGAGCGCTGCCATGGTCTTGCGCCAGCTACTCGCCGCCATGGCACGCTCGCTGTCGTTCAACTCAACCTGCACCAACTTCTCGGCCTCGGCGAAGGTGGAAGGCGAGACCTCAGGCCCGACGGCTGGTCCTGTACCGAATGCCGGAGGAGCCCCGGGCGGCAGGTCGGCAGGCTGCTGTGCATAGCTGCGGTAGACGGTTGCCACGGCCAACAAGCCAAGAGACGTCTGAGTCAGGAACTGTCGGCGCGATCTCGACATGGGTCCTCCGACAGGCATTGTAGCTGCTGAACCGCCGGTGAATTGTCATCCCATGAATTCCGGGCAAAGAACTCCGAACGAAGAACTCCGGGCCATAAATAAAAACGCCCCAGCCTTCAGGCGGGGCGTTTCTTACGCAAAACCTGCGGTGCTCTAGAACAGGTTCCACAGGAACTGGTTGTAAACGTCGTGGTGATACTGGACCTCGGGCGCTTTCACGAAGGTTCCCAGCAAGCGCGGGCAGCGGTCAGCGCCAGCTTGCTTGAGGTCTGCATAGCGACCCTTCACGTCCTCGCCAAGGAGTTTCGTCGTCCACTCCGCTTTGCGGAAGTTTGCAAGCGCGTCGTAGATGTTATCCGGAAGGTAGCGTTCAGCCTGGCGCAGGTTCTTGATCTTCGAGGTTTCGCCATCGATGCCGCTCTTGAAGATTGCCAGCATCACAAGGTAAGGATTCGCGTCCGGAGCGACCGACCGAACCTCCACGCGCATGCTCTTTTCGTTGCCGATGGGGATGCGGATCATCGATCCCCGGTCCACGGCGGAAGCTTTAATCTGGTTCGGCGCCTCGAAGTGCGGATCAAGACGGCGGTAGGCGTTCACGCTCGGATTCAGCAGCAGGCAAATGTCGTTGCCGTGCGTGAGGATGCGATCGAGAAATGCCCATCCCATCTTGCTAAGCTTCTCTTCGCCCTTCGCGTCCCAGAACAGATTCTTTCCGTTCTCGCTGATTGAAACATTAGTGTGCATGCCGCTGCCGTTCACGCCCACCACCGGCTTGGGCAGAAACGAGGCGGTGAATCCCATGTTGGTCGCCACTTGCCGGCAGATAAGCTTGTAGAGTTGAATCTGATCGGCGGCCGCGACCACCTCACCATAACCATAGTTGATTTCAAACTGCGAAGGCGCAACTTCCGGATGGTCCTTCTCATTCTGGAAGCCCATCGAGCGTTGCACTTCGGCCGTCGTGTCGATGAACGTGCGCAGCGGATCGCCGGGCAGCGAGTGGTAGTAGCCGCCGGTGTTGACGTATTCGAACTTGCCCGTTTCGTGGTAGCGGCGCTCGGCATCCGCGCCTTTGAACAGGAAGCCTTCAATTTCGTTGGCGGCGTTCAGAGTGTAGCTCTTCTTTTTGTACAACTCGTCGGCATAGTTCTTCAGCACGCCACGAATGTCGGCCGAATACGAAGTGCCGCCCTTGTCGATGACTTCGCCAAAGACCAGCACTTTGCCGGAGCCGAATACATCCGCCGGAGCCCAGTAGAACGCCGCCCAGTCAATGCCCAGGCGAAGATCGCTTTCCCGTTGCGCGGTAAAGCCGCGAATCGAAGAGCCGTCGAAGGTGAGATTGTCCCAGCTCTTGATAAGGAACTTCTTGTCGTAATCCAGCATGTGCAGCCGGCCTTCGAGGTCGCTGAACAGCACGGTCACGGCCTTGATCCGCTTTTCGTCGGTCAGATACTTCAACCGCTTCTCCTGGATCTTGCCGATTGGCACACGGTTCCTGCGCTGCTCCTTCGCCTCCAAATTCAGGTCTTCCAGTTCATCGTAGGTGAGTGCCAGGAAATTACGCAGTTCGTTGGGCATGGATGTCCTTCAGTCTCCTATTTGTTGTCGGCAAGAATAATGTCGGCAAATGCCACAGATACAGTGAAGTTGAAATGGCTGGGTTTCAACCGACAAGAATAACGCGACCGTATGGTCCCCGCCAATCGAAAAAGCTGATGCGAGGCATAAAAGAGATTTATTCGGCGTGCGATTCCAGGTCCCCGCCACCTACGGCAGAATTGCTTCCGGTCACCCGTCATCGGCAAAGGTCGAGCGCCGCAAGAATAATGCAGGCTAAGAAAAGAGTTCCGTTACTTCAATCCCTCCACAAGATAGAGGTCTGACAAAATACGGTGATAGCCATAGAAACAGGACTTGCCGTCCGGCGTGATGAGGATAGGACCAATGCGGCTTACGCCGGCTGAATCGGAAGGCATAAGCTCCTTCCACAGAGTCTTGTGCCCAGTTGACAAATCCAGCCGATAGACTTTGGCTGGCAGATCTCCCAGCCTATAGAAATAGATTGCCTTTCCGTCGTCGCTCCACTGAATAGGTTGCTCCCCAGGTTCAATGCCTGGAACAGCCTTAGGTTCTCCGCCTGCAACGGGGTAGAAATACGCCTTCTCATCCGGCCCCACGCCAACCACCTGCTGACCGTCCGGAGAAAGGACCAGAACAAGGGGGTCGATTCCTTCCGGTGAGATAGGCGTGGGCTCTCCGCTGGACAAATCCTGGAGGTAAATACGGGCAGCGTGACCGGGCTCTTTGCCGGAGAAAAGGAAGCGCCGGCCATCTGGAAGCCACTTCGCCCGGCTATGATTGATGGAGTCGTGAGTGATAGGCTTGGCCTCGCCAGGCCCGGTCGGAAGAAGAATAAGCTGAGCCGGGGCTGAAGGCAGACTGGCAATAACCCATTTGCCGTCAGGGGACACGGTGATCGCGAGTCCGTCTCCCAGGCGGACGGCCGAAGCCTCACTGATCTTTCGTTGATAAACGGAGTAGTTAGGTCCTCCGCCTTCACCCGCCTCGGTGAAGAGCAGCACCTTGCCATCTGGCGAAATATCTGAGGGGTACGTGTAGTCAAGCCACGACAAATCGTGTTCTTTGCTGTCACCAGGAGTGAGGCCAATCAGCTCTCTTCGCCAGGTGTCCCGGGAAAGCAGCACGCGCCCATCCTGCCAAATATCCTGCACCGACAAAGTGTCGGGAACCGTTGCAATTAGCCGCTCGCGTCCGCCCAGGGTCACAGCATAGATGGCGCGTTTGACCGACCCGGACCGGCTAGCGGTGAACCATAATTGTCCGCCGTCAGCAGACCAGGCCAGTCCCTGTGCTGTGTTGAGTTCCGTAGCCAAAGTCTTGGCCTTTCCGCTCAGGTCCACGATGCGGAGAGAACCTCCGTCATCCCCGGGAAGAGGATGGTCCATGAACGCCACCAAGTCGCCTTTTCTCGAAACTCGCGGATGGCTGATCCAGCCTGAAGTTTCATACAGGACTTTCCCGATGGGAAACTCTAGCCGGTTTCGACCGCCAACATCGCGCACGATCGCCAAGTTATTGCCATCCGGCGACCAATCCGCCCACTGCACGTTTTCCAGCACAGGACGCGGAGATCCACCGTTGAGTGGCACTCTGGCCAGCGTGCCCACCTGGGCATAAACTCCGGACGGACGGCTATCTATCGATACCGCCATCTCTCCGGTGGAGGAGATCGCTAAAAGCGCAGATCCCCCGAGATTGAGGGAACGTGATTGCGGACTTTCGGGACTGGTAATGAACAGATCAATAGGAGATCCCTCCCAGGAAGCCCCATAGACGACCGACTGTCCATTAGGCGTAAAATGCGCGGACCGAATGGTACCTCGGCGAAAGGTGAGCTGATGGTAGAGGGGCTGTGACGCCGGCATCCAACCGGCGCGGAGAAACCAGCCTGCAGTTGCGCCCAGAATGAGGGCGGCGCAGGCGATTAATCCCATCGACCGGATGGAATGTCCCTTCTTGGCCGCGGCTGCCGGCGGAAGTGCGGCTGCCTGCGTTGCTGATGCCGTACCCTGCGCGGCGGCACTCCGGTTTGAGTCCAAGTCACGTTTCAAGCGCCTTAATTCGGCGCGTATTTCAGAAGCCGTCTGATAGCGCAACTCGCGGTCTTTTTCCAGCGCCCGGCCAATGATCCGGTTGAGATCGGGTGGCAAGCTGGGATTGAGCTGGGGCGGCGGCGTGGGGACGCGATTGAGGATGGCCTCGAAGATGACGGCGGAAGTGCTCCCGCCAAATGCCACTTGGCCGGTGCACATCTCATACAGGACAGCGCCGAATGAAAACAGATCCGTGCGGGCATCGAGTTCTTCTCCACGCGCCTGTTCGGGGGACATATAGGCGGCGGTGCCCACGGTACTGCCGGGACTTGTGAGTTGTTCGTCCCTGACATCCGCTATCGTTGAGCCGTTCATCGAAGCCGTAAGGTTGCGGGTCGCGCTAACTTTGGCAAGTCCGAAGTCGAGAATCTTCGCCTGCCCACGGCTGGTGACGAAGATATTGGCAGGCTTGATGTCGCGATGCACAATGCCGCGGCTGTGGGCGGCATCGAGTGCATCGGCAATCTGAATGCTCAGCTCCAACAGCTCGTCTATCTTGAGCGGCCGGTTCTCGACCTTGTGCTTGAGGGTCTGACCATCCAGAAACTCCATCGCAATAAATGCTTGCGCATCTTGCTCACCGATGTCGTAGATGGTGCAGATGTGGGCGTGATTCAGAGCCGATGCGGCCTGGGCCTCGCGTCGGAAGCGGCTGAGGGATTGCGGATCGCGCGCGACTTCGTCGGGCAGGAACTTCAGGGCAACAAAACGGTGCAGGCGCGTGTCCTCGGCCTTGTAAACCACGCCCATGCCGCCGCCGCCGAGTTTCTCGATGATGCGGTAGTGGGAGATGGTCTGGTCGATCACAGAGAGACGCCCCGGCTTTCCGGACGCTCCATCTTACGGACACGGCATCTGCCAGTCAACGAATTCTGCATTTCTCGACGGATGGCACCGACTCGGAAGCCACGTCTAGAAGCCTGCCGGACTCCGCCGTCACACGTTGAACGTCAACTTTCGCCCGAGAGTCTAGTAGCGATTTTGGCGCCCCTACTGAACACCCAGGCCTTGTCCGGGCATCAGTCGGATGATCACGCCTAATAGCGCGAGGACCGCGACGAAGTAGACCGTCGTAGTGCGGCTGGGATGAGCCGGTAGATCACCGGCAAAGAACGCTCGATATCCCGCACCCAGAGCCACCAGAAAGAATATGTTTTGTCGCAGTACCAACCCCAGAGCAACACACGCGACAAGCAAAGCGATGCGCTCTGTCTTGCTCAGAGCGAGCGCGGCCTGTCCGCCATCCAGCACCCATACGGGAATCAAATTCAGTACATTCAGCATCGCGCCCACGCGGGCCAGCGACGCCCAGAGCGGATTGCCGGTCTGCCACCAAAGAACAGCGCACGCGACCGAGGCGAAAAACCCAGCCAGCGGCCCGGCCAGGCTGATCGCAGCTCGGGTTTCAATCGACACGCCCATAGCCTGCCAGCGCACGTAGGCTCCCAGGCCGGGCAGGAACACCGGCATATCCGCCGGCAACCCGCGGCGCTTGATATCGATGAAGTGGCCCATCTCGTGAATCAGAATCAGCACCGCGAAGCCGATCCCGAACTTCATTCCGGACGCGGCCGAATAGATCCCAACGAACGCTAGGAAACTTAGGACAGACGTCAACTTAAACCGCGTCGTCACCGGAGGTCGGTTTTTCCCCGACCCCGTGATCCCGGTCGCGTCGAGTGCCCCTGCGTGCTGCTTGATCCAGTCGGCCTGGGTCGAGGCAGACGGCAATAGCGGGAGTGCGGAGAGCCATTTCTCCCGCGCCTGCCGCAGATCGCCCCGAGCCTCCAGCGCTTTCGCTTCCGCCGACAAGCGCTCCAGTTCCTCGGAATGCACCAGCGTCTGGCAGTGGTCGCACACCACTGCCCCGGGCGCCAGTTCACGCGAGCAGCGCTTGCAGTTGCGAGTCAGTTCTGGAGTGGTTGTAGACACAGATGATGGAAGCGCTTGCGCGCCAACTACCGTTCAAGGGGAAGCTGGTGGAGAATCGGCAAACGGTCCGTAGATTTCAAAGCGCCGTCCCGCCGTTATTCTCCATGCGATCCTCATGCCAAAGAAGAGGATTAACAGGCCCATTGCCCCCCAGAAGAAATTGCCCGAAAGCTGAATGAACGGAGACGCCAGTCCGAGGAGTGCCGCCCGTCCCAACCATGTCCCCAAGCTCACCTGAGGTCTCTCCGCTCTCGGCGCCGGTGGCGTGTCTGGTTGCTGTCCGGTTTGGTTCCCAAACTTGCGCTCCTCATCCTCAAACTTTTGATCCTGAACCTGCTTTTGCTGGCGTCGTTCATGGGCAAAGTGAATCCAGATGGGAATCGCGGCCATCGACACCGCCGCATAGGTCAGCACTGCCGCGGTAATCTGGTAGCGTCTGCCGCCGGTTCCGTTGGACCCCTTCATCATGGCTGTACCCACGATCCACCCAACCCCGATCGACATATAGCTGATCACCCACCCCTGCAACAGGATGGCTATCAGAGCGTACCCAATCAGCCCCACCACAGCTGCGCCGATGCCAAACGTGAGCGCGCGCACATAGGCCGAGTGCGTGTCCATGGCCGCCCCGCCGCGTAGCTTTTCCACGCAGCCAGGACACACGATCGCGTTATTCACGCGATAGTAAGTTGCACCCATCGGTTGTTGGCAAACCCGGCAGCGATTGCCCCCCGCCGTGCCCACGTACTCAGCCGTGCCGAACTGCGGCGTGGGATTGCTGAAACTGTCACTCATGCTCTGTCACACATAATCTGCCACACATGGTCCGGAACAATAGCACGGCCTCCCACGCCAAGGAAAAAGGAAAAGAGAATCGGTAGTGGGAATTCGCTGGCAATCAAGCCTGCACTTCGCGGAGCAGTGAAGGGGATGAGCTATTGCCGGTGCGCCGAGGCTCCAGCCGCAAGCTCGCGCAGAGCGCTGACAAAGGTTGCGGCAGCGTCCGGGTCGGCCAGCGCTTCCAGATGCACGGTAGCCGAGAACTGCGGCGACTCCGGACGGAAGCGCACCTGCAAAATATCCTGCCGCCTGGCCGACATGAGCGCGTTCAGTTCCGGCGTAGGATCTTGCTTCCAGTGCGTCCGCGTGGTGAGGATGATGGGGCCGGGCTCGTACAGATCCCACTCCCGCCCGTCGCGCTTCCGCGATGTGGTCCCTCGGTTGTGAGCGCACCACCGATGCCGCACCACTTCCAGATGGAAGCTCGGGGAACCGCCCAGATCGGCTTCGAATGTCAAAGTTTCTTTCTGACGCCGCCAGCAGCTCAGCAGCCAATGTACGGGGAGCGCTCGAGGCCGGAACTTCACCGTTACGCGAGCATTTTCGAACCAGCGCGAAGCAAAATGCAGCCGCGCCTGCAGATGCGAACTTCCCACCCAGTGCGCTTCCAGAATGCGTCCTTTGCCGGCGCACGCGGTCTGCACCCAGCGTAATGCCACAGCTCCTTTTTTTCGATTGTAGGTGGAAAACACCAGGTACCACAGTCCCAGAACGGCGACCGAACTGATCACGTCAATCAGCAGAAGGCGTCCCACAACGCTTCCTCTGATGCTCATGGTACGTCCGCGGATGCGGCGAAGCAAGGGGACACCGCCCTAATTCATCCCTCCAAGCGGCCACGCAGGGATTATCTGTGGAAAACTCGGGACCAATCCGTTTCGCAGCCATCCCCAGGAACGAACCGCCGTGTCTCACCCCACGGCCATCGTCCCGCTACAATGGCCCCGTGCCTTTCACGATTCGGGACTTCCATCCCGCCGACTTCGACACGCTCTGGCGCATCGACCAGGATTGTTTTCCTCCCGGCATTTCCTACTCGCGGACGGAGCTCAAGTTCTACATGCGGCGCCGCAGGTCCTTCACGCTGGTCGCCGTAGATGCGGCGCCGTCAGCAATAGCAACGAGCGTTCCCGATTCGAGAAAAGACGGGAAGCATTCGCCAGCCATCGCCTCGGCCAGCATCGCCGGCTTCATCGTGGCCGAAGCGGACGGTCGGGGCCACGGTCATATCATAACCATTGATGTAAGTGCCGCTGCCCGCCGCTCCGGTGTGGGATCACTGCTGCTGACCGCTGCCGAAGATCGTTTGCAGGCTGCCAGTTGCCCTTCGGTCGAGTTGGAAACCGCTGTGGACAACATCTCCGCCTTATCATTCTACAAACGTCACGCCTACAGCGTGATCAAAACCTTCCCTCGCTACTATTCAAACGGTGTCGATGCCCTCGTGCTTCAGAAAGATCTCGCCCAGAAGTAGCCGGCCCGCGAGGGCGAGACGCATATCAGGGCGTGCCTCGACGAGCTGTGGAAGCATCGATGATTCGCATCAGGTTATGCCTTCAGGCGTACCGTAAACGCCACATGCTCAATCGCGCCTTCAGGCGCTGGAGCCGTAGAATCGATTTGCACTTGCCCGCCTTCTCCAGCTACCTTGCCATGTGATGAAAGCCGCCATCAAAGTTGCCATCCAGGGCGAACTCGGTTCCTTCAGCCACGAAGCCGCGGAACGCATGCTGCGGCGCTGCACGGTTGTCCCCTGCGCGCGCTCCGCCGAAGTATTCGACCGCGTGCAGCGCGGGTCCGTCGCGGCCGCCGTAATCCCCATCGAGAACTCGCTGGCCGGGACGGTCGCCGAACATGCCGATCTTCTGGTGACGCGTGACGTATTCATCCAGGGCGAATTTCTGCTGCGCATCGTGCATAACGTGATCGCCGCCCCTGGCGTGAAGCTGGGCGCGCTGCGCAAGGTGCTCTCGCACCCGGTGGCCCTCGACCAATGCCGCGACTTCTTCCGCCACCATCCCCGGATCGAACCGGTCCCGTTCTACGACACCGCCGGCAGCGTAAAACACGTCGTCGCCAATCGCTTGCCCGACGCCGCAGGCATAGCGGGTCAGCACGCCGCGCGCGAATACTCCGGCAAGATTCTCCAGGCTGGCATCGAGGACGACAAACGCAACTTCACCCGCTTCTTCCTGATTCGCAAGTCGACTGGGAAAATGGGAACCGCCGCTCCGCGGAAGGGAAGCGCCACCTCCGCACTGAGCTACCAGCGGCTCATTCCGACCGGAGCCAACAAGACCTCGATCGCATTCAAGGTAAAAAACCTGCCCGGAGCGCTATTCAAGTCGCTCAGCGTCTTCGCCCTGCGCGACATCAGCCTGAGCAAGATCGAGTCGCGTCCCATGCGCGGACGCCCTTGGGAATATGTCTTCTACGTGGACTTCCTCCGCGGCGATGACGAACCCGCCCGCAACGCCCTCCGCCACCTGGGTGAGGTCGCAGAGTTCGTCAAGGTCCTGGGGATTTATTGTGCAGCGTGAACAGACCGTCTGGGGGCGGCCGCCTCGAGAGCCTGCCCCGAGCGAAGCCGAGGGGGTCCAGCCAAGCGCAGCGAGGCGCTCGTCTGGAGTGCGGACACTTGCCCGCTGCCTTTTTCCGGAAATGGGCCGGGTACCTCCGCAGTAGCCGCTGCACCTTTGGTACAGTGCGAACGATCGGCAACAGGAATAGAATCCACTTCGCGGGCAACTAGCGGGGAGCCTGAAACCTTTCCGCCGCAGTATCATCTAAACTTGAGCGAGTTACACTCAAGGAGAGCCAATGAGCCAGCAGCCGCTTTCCGAGCAGCTTCCTAAGCATCGGGAAACAAACGACGTACGGGCTTTGCCCGTGCTTCCTGTGCGCGATACCGTCCTGTTTCCGCACGCCGTCCTGCCCCTTACGGTAGGCCGGGAGAGTTCCGTCCAGTTGATCAATTCGCTGGGAGAAGACAAGACCATCGTGGTGGTGGCACAGCGCGAAGCCCGCGTCGATAGCCCTCAAGCTAGTGACCTCTATACCGTCGGCACTTCCGCCGTGGTCCACAAAGTCGTCAAGATGCCCAACCAGAGCCTCTTCGTGTTTGCCGAAGGTCTGGAGCGGGTGCGGCTGGGCGAGTTCACGCAGTTAGCTCCATTCATGCGCGCGAAGGTCTCCCCTATTCCAGAAGCTATACCACCGGACAGTTCCGAAATCGAAGCGCTGCAGCGCAATGTGCTCACGCTGTTCCAGCAGATTGTCTCCGGCTCGCCCACGCTTTCCGACGAGCTTTCCACGGTGGCCCTGAACATCGACGAGCCGGGCCGCCTAGTAGATTTCATCGCCTCATCTTTGCCCTCGCTCTCGACACCCGACAAGCAGGACACACTCGAGACGCTCGACATCCGCGTCCGCCTGGAAAAGATCAATCAGCATCTCGCTAAGGAACTTGAAGTGCAACAACTGCGCAACAAGATCCAGAGCGAAGTGCAGGACCGCGTGCAGCAGACCCAGCGCGAGTACTATCTGCGCGAGCAGATGAAGGCCATTCAGAAAGAACTGGGTGAGCAGGACGAAGGCCAGCGCGACGTCGATGACTTGAAAAAGAAGATCGATGACGCGGGCATGCCTGAGGAAGTGAAAAAGGAGGCGCTCAAGGAGTTGGGCCGCCTCTCGCGCATGTCTCCCATGGCCGCAGACTATTCGCTCACGCGCAACTACGTCGAATGGCTGGCGGTGTTGCCTTGGGCCAAGACCTCCGGCCAGGAGATCGAGATCCTCAAAGCCAAAGAGATTTTGGATACGGATCACTATGACCTCGAGAAGGTTAAGGATCGCATCCTCGACTATCTCTCCGTCCGGCGCCTGAAGCCGAACATGAAAGGCCCGATCTTGTGCTTCGTTGGGCCTCCGGGTGTCGGCAAGACTTCGCTCGGCAAGTCCATCGCGCGTTCCCTGGGCCGCAAGTTCGTGCGGCTGTCTCTTGGCGGAGTGCACGATGAAGCCGAAATCCGCGGTCATCGCCGCACCTACATCGGCGCACTTCCGGGACAAATCATCCAGGGCATTCGCCGCGCCGAAACCAAAGATCCGGTTTTCATGCTCGACGAAATCGACAAGGTTGGCCGCGACTTCCGCGGCGATCCCGCTTCGGCTCTGCTCGAAGCGCTCGACCCCGAGCAGAATTCGACATTCCGCGACAACTATCTCGACGTCACTTTCGACTTATCAAAGGTTCTGTTCATCACGACGGCGAACATGCTCGACCCCATCGCGGAGCCGCTGCGCGATCGCATGGAAATCATCGAACTGCAGGGCTACAGTGAGGAAGAAAAGCTGCACATCGCGCGGCGCTACCTCGTACCGCGGCAGGTGGAAGAGAACGGAATCACGGCTGAGCAGATCGAATTTCCTGACGAAGCTCTGCGTTATGTGATTCGCCATTACACGCGCGAAGCTGGCGTGCGCAGCTTGGAGCGCACCATCGGCACCATCTGCCGCAAACAGGCGCGGCGGCTGGCCGAGGGCAAGACCGAGAAGCTTGTGGTCACGCAGGAGATCATCCAAGAGTTTCTGGGCGGCATCAAGATTCGCACCGAAGGCGAGATCGAGGAGCGGACCGAGCGCCCCGGCGTGGCCGTTGGTCTGGCCTGGACTCCATCGGGCGGCGACGTGCTCTTCGTGGAAGCCAATGTCATGAAGGGCAAAGGTGGATTCACCATGACTGGACAGATTGGTCAGGTCATGCAGGAATCCATGCAAGCGGCGCTGACCTGGGTGCGCTCGAACGCGGCGCATCTTGGCATTGCGGAGGAGTTTTTTGCCGACCACGACATTCACATGCACGTGCCGGCGGGTGCGATCCCGAAGGATGGCCCATCGGCGGGTGTGACCATGGCGACCACTTTGGTTTCGCTGTTGTCAGGCCATCGCATCCGGCCCCTCACCGCGATGACGGGTGAGATCACGCTCAGCGGCAACGTGCTTCCGGTAGGGGGCATTAAAGAGAAAGTGCTGGCCGCCAAACGCGCCGGAGTCACGACCGTGATTCTGCCTGCAGAAAACAAGATGAACGTTGAGGAGGACCTCACGCCTGAGCAGGTCGAGAACCTCGCCATTCACTACGTGAAGACCATTGGCGAGGCGTTGCGCGTCTCGTTGCCGGTGGTGGCGGAAACTCTGGCTGCGAAGGTGATCCTGTCGCCGACACCAAAAGATTCCAAGACGGAAGCTCCGCCCACGCGGTCCATCCAAGAGCCTGTGGTGGTTCACGACAAGGTTGTGCCCTGGCAATCTTGAAGGAGCAGTAGCCAGTTGTCGGCCGCCAGTTTCTGACTGGCGGCTTGTTTTTTTGAGCGGAACCGCTTGACTGTTCCAGTCGGAACATTCGCGCTAATTGTTCCAGTCGGAACATTTGTGGATGCAATAATATGCGTATGTCGATGTACGTATAATACCTTCTAAGTAAAACGAAATGCGAGGGTTAAGGAGGGCCTGGAAGGCGGCGGGTCCCCGATCGGATCGCGCACCGCGCTACCCTTCAAAGGACGAAGGGTGGGCCACCCGCCGCAAGAGTGGCTTGGGAACCTGGGAGGGTGTAGGATCCTCTTGTCTTTCTGCAAGACGAAGAGTAGACGGCCTTATCGTAGCGGAATTTTGACGCAAACACCGAAACTGCTGCCGATTATTTCTTGGGGGCTGTGCGCAGTCAAGAGCGCGCTCGCGGTCCAGGTCAGATTTTCGGCCAGCCAGGAGGAATGGCCGTGCTACTCGGTCTGAAGAGCCCCGTCCCACATTTCCTGACGACCGCGGCATTGCTGGGAGGAGCCTGGCCTCTGCTCCTGTGCGCCACGCTGACGCTAGCGCAAAAGGCGCCGCCAAGTGAAAGTGGCTTTCCCAAGTATGACCTTCATTCGGAAATAAAAATTAAAGGAGTAGTGGACGAGATAAAGGTGCTTCCCTGGGGGACGAGGAAGGACGTTACCCAACTGATTATCAAGAGTGGAGACGACAAGGTCTTCGTCTACGTGTGCCCCAAACCGTTTCAAGAGGAGATGGGCATCAGTTTCAGCAAAGGTGACGAGGTTAGTGTTACCGGTTCAAAGGTCAAACTGGATGCGTCGGACGTGATCCTGGCACGAGAATTAGTAAGAGGCGAAGAGACCTTGATGTTCCGCGACGACAAGGGCAACCCTGTGTGGGATTGGCGCACTGGTAAGTGAATCTCGAGTGCTCAGGAAACTGCAGAATTAGAGAAACGAAAAGGAGTCAGCAGCGAGCGCTTCTTCGGGCTGTGCCGCGCCCCGCGGTGAATTTGTCCTGCGCTGTTCCAGCGGAATGCTAGCGCCTCGTCCATACGCTCCAAGACACGACGCCTAACTCACGCTGCGGCCGGTCTGGCAACATGGCGATGTATTCGAGAAGATTCTCATCGGGATCGCGAAAGAATACCGAAGCCGCCGGCATCCAACCAAACACTACGGGTTCGTCGGTGGGATTTCGCGCGGCATCGAGCGGTGTGATACCTGCGCTGCGAAGTTTCCCGGGTGCGGTCAATAAGTTTCCCAGTTCTACGCTGAACGCAATATGGAGGCTCATGCGCTGTGGCGAGTTACCGACTTCCCACAAGCCCAGCATCGATTTTCCACGTCCGCCCATCCAGTAGAACGCAACTTTCGGTTGCTCAAGGACGGCTGCCAGCTCGATCCCCAGCGTCTCACCGTAGAACTTCATCGACCGCGTCAGGTCTGCGACAGTCAAATGCGCTTCGAAAAGACTTTGTACGGGCACCATCGATGAACTCCCTTTTTCGCAAATTCATGAAGTAGCTGCGACGCATTTCCATTGTCGGTGCAGAACACCCTTCTCAGTGACTGCGAAAACGGAAAGCATTGTACACTCAAATCGCTTGCTGTCCGGATTGCCCTGTCGAGCCTGCCGGACTGGAAATTCCTCTGATGTCGGGGATGGTTGCGCTCGCGCTAAACTGTCAGCTGACTACTTGGCAACTGTTCTCATGCGCGTGCGCGTTCTCTTTTTCGGCGGGTTGAAAGATCTTGCGGGCAAAGCCAGCGACTTGCTGGAACTGCCTGACGGGGCGTCGGTGCGCGATGTGCTGGCGCACTACTTGTCGGAGGTTCCGCGGATGAGGGAGTCGATGTCTTCGCTGGCGGTTGCAGTGAATCAGGAATACGCGGGAGCGGAGACCAAGTTGAAGTCTGACGACGAGGTAGCGCTGCTGCCGCCGGTGAGTGGCGGGTCGGGATATGCTTCGCTCGTCCGCAACCCGATCGACACGCGGGGCGTGCTGGAACGCATCAAGCGGGGCGAAGACGGGGCGGCGGTTGTTTTCGAGGGTGTGGTACGCAACCAGACGCGCGGGCGCAGGACGCTTTATCTCGAGTATGAGGCCTATGAGGAGATGGCGCTGCGGCGGATGGAAGGCCTGGCCGAGCAGGCGTTGAAACAGTTTCAAGTGCGCGAGGTTGCCCTGGTGCACCGGCTGGGGCGGCTGGAGATTGGTGAGACCAGCGTGTTGATCGTGGTTGCCTCGGCTCACCGCGCTGCGGCTTTCGAGGCTGGCCGGTGGCTGATTGATACGCTCAAGAGCAAGGTTCCCATCTGGAAGAAAGAGTATTTCGAGGATGGCGCTGTGTGGGCTGACGGCGAGCCTTTTCCCGAGGAAATTCGGCGTGGAAATTCCCTTGTCCAAGGCAGCCCCGGAGCGGACCTCGCATCTAAGTGAGCGAGCCTGCATGCCAGAGCACCTCGCTGCGCTCTGCGGGACAGCCGAGGCGGCTGTCCCACAGAGGCCAACTTGCGCAGGTATACTTCTTTGACTGAATGAGAAAACCCGCCACTGTCATTGTGCTGCTGCTGAGCTGCGCTGTGTCATACGCGCAGCGGACTGCGGCACCGACCCAAACGACTACCGAACCAGAGGGCACGCTCAGAGTCGACGTCAAACTGGTGAATGTTTTCGTTACCGTGACTGATGCTCACGGGGCGCCAGTCGCCGGGCTCCAGAAAGAGAATTTCGTGGTGCAGGAAGATGGCCGGGAGCAGACGATCTCCGTGTTCCACAAAGAGTCGGCGCTACCGCTTTCAATTGCGCTGGCCATTGACACGAGCCTGAGCACGCGTCACGATCTGCCGCTGGAGCAGGCTTCGGCCAAGCGCTTCGCCCATGCCATCCTGCGACCGGTTGATGCGCTATCGGTGTTTGCGTTTAGCGAAGCTGTGATGCAGTCCCCTTTTGGGTACACCGCAGATTTGAAGCGCATCGACGAGGGTATTGATCACATCCGCTTGGGCGCGGCCACTGCGCTGTTCGACGCCGTCTATCTGGCCTCGCGTTCGCTCGACCGCCGCCAGGGACGGAAAGTGATGGTGCTGATCACCGACGGCGGCGACACCATCAGCAGAATTGACTACAAGGGGGCGGCGCGTGCTGCCGAAGAGGCCGAAGCGCTAGTCTATAGCATCATCGTGGTGCCTATCGAGAACAGCGCGGGACGCGAAACTGGTGGTGAGCATGCCCTCATCCAGCTCTCGGAGGATACGGGAGGCAAGTACTACTATGCGACCTCGATGGCGCAGCTTGACGATGCCTTCCGCCAGATCAGCGACGAGCTCCGGACCCAATACCTGCTGGCTTACTATCCATCACAACGCACATCGAATTCGCAGTTTCGCCGCATTCAGGTGGGAGTTACAGGGCCGCCGGATGCGTCGGCTTACCACGTGCGGCATCGGTCGGGTTACTACACAACGAAGTCGGACTTCTGAGAGTTTTCTCTTGAATGGTATCTTGAATGGTTGGGCTGCACGGCAAAGTGCTGCCGGGAGTTGCTGAACGAGAACGAACGAAAGCTCTTGACAGAGGTTCAGTGAAGATTGGGAAGGGAAGGTTTGCGATCTTGAACTTTTACTCCGCTCGCCGTTTTGCCGGGCTGTTCGCAGCAGCGGCCCTCGTGTTTGCCGCGCCGTTTCTTCTGGCCCAGACCGTGGGCACGGGCAGCATCGTAGGTCGGGTCACTGATCCAGCTGGGAAGCCATTGGCCGACACCAAGGTGGAGATCACGAATAAGGCCACGGCGGCGCGAATCCATGTGACCACCTCTTCGGTGGGATTGTACTCATCGGGGCCGATTCAGCCTGGGGACTACGTGCTACTGGTGGAGATAAAAGGATTCAACCCGGCATCGCTACCCGTGGTAGTTCAGGTTGGCAACACGACTCGCGTCGATGTGACGATGAAAGTGGGGCCGGAGCTTGGGCAGGTTCAGGTTCAGGGAGGCACGGTCGTCAACATCGAACAAGCCACCGTGCAAGGTGTGTTTAACCCAGAGCGGAGTGAGAAGCTGCCGGTCAATGGACCAGATTTTCTTGACCTTGCTCAGTTCGAGCCGGGGGTCCAGATGCAGGACGGAGGCATCTTTGTGGGTAAGGATGGGCTCTCGTCGATTTCATTTCTCGGCCAGTACGGGCGCTCGCAGAGGATTGCAGTAGATGGTGTTGATGTCAGCGACGAGACGGTTGGTGGGACAACGCAGAACATTCCGGCGAGCGCGATCCGGGAGTTCCAGCTTTCGCAGGCGTTGCTCGACCTCTCGACCGGACTGACCTCCTCAGGTGCGGTGAACATTATTACCCGATCTGGAAGCGATCAGATACACGGAGAGGCATTTGGAGTGTTTCGCGGCGACCAGGGTGCGGCCGCGCTGCCGGCTTCTGCAGTGTCTCCTCTGCCTTCGTTTCAGCGGGAACTATTCGGCGGAGAGGCGGGAGGAGCGATCATTAAGGATAAGGTCTTTTGGTTCGTTGACGCCGAACGCGCGAAGCAGGACCTCACGGCGGGCGAGCCTTTTACTCCTCCATTTGATGGACTAAATACCACTCTTGTCGAGCCCTACCGTGAATTCGACACGGATGAACGTGTGGACTGGAACATGCGGGGCAGTACGCGGGCGTTTTATCGTTTCAATTTCTTCCAGAACAGTGATCTGCGCCCCTATGGCTCCGCGAGTTCCACACAACAATTCCGTAACACCAACAACACTGCGACTAACGCGTTGGGAGTCGACTTCAACACCGGCGTGTACGCACACAGTCTCCGCTTTGAGTATCTCAAGCTCCGAGGTGCAATGAGGGATGCCACGAGTGCGCTCAGCGGGTTCGACAATCCCATTCCTGGGTTGGGCCTTGATATTGGCGCGTCGACCGCGGGAAATTGCAGTCTCAGCGATGGTGGAAGCTATTGCGGCGGGCCAAGCTGGCTGGGGCCACAGCAAACGATTCAATCCGACAAGGAAGCGAGGTACGACGGTAGCCGGGTCTTGGGCAAGCACGTCATTCGCTACGGAATTGCATTCAATCGCATCGATGGGGCCCGCCTGGCGGCCTTCTCCGCGTTTCCGCAGGCGGGCACGACTTCGCTAGTGGGCTCAACATCGTCCGATCCAACCTCTTATCCCGCGGATTGGGTTAGCTTGGGGAATGGAATTGAGTTCTCCACTGCCAAGGCTTCGTTTGGTTTTCCTGGTGGAGGACTGGGTCCGGACAACCGCGTGGAAATGTACGTCGGAGATGGGTGGAAGGTCAGGCCGAAATTGACCCTGACCTATGGTCTCCACTATGTGCGCGACAGCGGGCGCTCGGATAGCGGCCTGGGTCCGTTGCCGGACTTGAATCAGTGGGGCGCGGGATTGGGTGAAAAGATCCGTAATCCGAACCGAAACTTCGCTCCTCAGGCGGGATTCGTTTGGGATGCGGGGGGCAACGGCAAGACCGTAATCCGGGGTGGGGGCGGGTTGTTCTATGAGAACTTGTTTTGGAACAACACATTATTGGACAGCCCCTCCCGACTTACGAAAGGAATTTTCCCCGACGCTCCGGAAGTTTGCCAGGGTGGTGTAGCTAACGCGTTCAATTGGCCCACCAGTCCGGGCGCGGCAGGGCAGCCGATTGCGGGTGGGGCTGCTACCGTGGTGCGAAACGTTACTACGGGAGTGTTGCAGGCGAAGCCGAACTTCTGCGGCGGGACCATCTCGACCGTGGCGCCTCAAATCATGGCGCTCAGCAGTGCTTTCCAGGCTGCGGCCGCGACGGTTCCTGGGAGCCAGCCGAATGGCAACTTCGTGGGCACCACACTATCGGCGTTGAACCCCAGCTATGACCTCTTCTATCCGGGCTATCGCACGCCACGTTCGTGGCAGGCTAACCTTGGCATCGAGAAAGAAATTCGTCCGGGAACGGTACTCAGCGTTGATTACATCCGCAACATCGGCGAGCACTACTTAATCGGCCAGGACATCAACCACAGCGGAGCGGCGCGCAGCTTCAATCAAGCTAATGCTGTTGCTGCGAGGGACAAGGCTCAAGTGGCGAATGGTTGCCCCACCGGTTTGGGCCAGGTGACGTGCATGATCAACTCGACCTTCGTGAATGGAACGCCTCTGGGCGTGTCGGGCGCTCAAACCGCATACTCGACGGCGGGATTGGATTCCAATCTGCAGGCTGCGGGCGGCGGACCTTGCTCCTACTGCGCGTTTCCGGGCACGAACCCGATCACCGGCAACAACGGAACGGTGGGCGGAGTCGATATGCTCTTTCCCAACGGGCGCTCGGTCTACAGCGGCGTGCAGATGAAACTGGTGACGCGGATCGAAAGGCCCGTGCGGTATGTAAGGTCTGCGAACCTCCAGGTTTCCTACTCGCTCTCAAAGTTCATCAGCCAGGCGCAGGACCAGGACTTTGTCAACCTGGCGACAGACAACGATGACCCGCTACGGTTCACGGGGCCGAACGGACTGGACCGGAAGCAGCAGATCTCGTTTGGTGGAACGTTCGATCTGCCGTTCTATACGAAGTTCAGCATGATCGGACATTTCTACAGCCCGCTTCCACAGAACTTGGAACTTCCGGAACTCACCAACGGAGGCGAGATTTTTGCCACCGACTGGCTGGGATCCGGTCTGGGTGCCGCTGGGAATCCTGAGCCTCTGCCGGGAACGCAGATCGGCCAATACCAGCGCGGCACTGACATCAACAGTTTACAGAGCGTAATCAGCAACTACAACCACGCGTATGCCGGCAATCTCACGCCGGCGGGGGCGTGCCTGGTGGCTAACAACGTGCCCAGCAGCAACCACTTCATGTGCCCCGGGCTAATATCCGGGCCGGCGGTGATGACCCTTAGTGACATGGTCGATCTCGGTTGGGCCATGCCCCAGTTGGGTTCCGTACCCCCCAATGCTACGGGCATCCCGTGGCTGAAGTCGATGGATTTGAAGGCATCCTGGCCATTCAAGATTAAGGAGCGCGTGATCGTCGAGCCCAGTGCCAGCGTTTTTAACGTCTTCAACTTAGCCAACTACTTCCCACCCGGCAACTTGCCGGGTGCTTCGTTGCTCCCGGGCCAGAACGGACTCTTAGCGCCGAATGTGGTGGGTGGCGCCGCTCCGGGCTCTAGCCTTACACCGTTCCGGGCCGGTTTCCAGTCGGGAACCTATGCTTTGGGGGCGCCGCGCCAATTCGAATTCGGACTGCGCATCAGCTTCTAAAGTCGCCTTGCACGAGGCTGCAGTTGCGCCCAACGCCACGGCTATTTTCCTGCGCGAGGGGAAGTCAACTCGAAAGCGTCTGCGTGTACAATGCCTTCATGTCTTTCCGCGCGCAGGGAAACGCCAACGCCGCCAAGCGCGGCCGGACCCCGCCACCCGAAGAGACCTTCGAAGAAGCCAGCTTCCTCAAAGCTCTGGGGGAAAAGCAGAAGCCAGTCAGCGTCAAGCTGATGGATGGTCAGACGGTGAGCGGCTGGATCGAATACTATGACAAGCACATGGTTCGCCTGACGCGTGAAGGCGCTCCAAACCTTTTCATTTTTAAGCACGAGATCATGTACATCGCAGAAGACGGCGGAAAGAGGAAATGAAAAGGGCCTCGGGCTTCGGCCATTCCGTTCTGGCCCCGGCGTTGTTTTCGACCTTGAAGCCCGATAGCCAAAGCCCGAAGCCCGGTGTCTAGACCTGTGCCCAACCCCAACGACAGCTTTCTCCCCGCCATGTCGGCCATCGCTCGCGAGGCGGGCGGTTTGCTGATGCATCATTTCCACCAGCACTTGAAGATCGAGTACAAGGGCGATGCCGATCTGGTGACGGCGGCGGACCGAGCTGCCGAAGTGCTGATCCGCGAACGCATCCGCCAGCAGTGGCCGACGCACGACGTCTTGGGCGAAGAGCAGGGACTCAGCGATCAGGGCAGCGAGTATCGCTGGTACGTTGATCCGCTCGACGGCACGACGAATTTTGCGCACGGATTCCCTGTTTTCTGCGTGTCGATAGCCCTGGAATACCAGCCTCTCGAGCCAGGGACACCGGAACACCGGTCGTCCGCACGACAGGGCCAGCGTGTTGCCGCCGTGATTTACGATCCCACGCGCGATGAGTTGTTTTCCGCGGAGCAGGGAAGAGGCGCACAGCTCAACGGCGAGACGATCCGTGTTTCGAAAACGGCGACGCTGAAGGAATGCCTTCTGGCCACGGGCTTCCCCAGCCACAAGCGGCACAAGAATCCGAATATTTACTTTTATCACCAGATCACGCTGCACTCGCATGGAGTGCGCCGTGCGGGATCGGCGGCGCTCGATTTATGCAACGTGGCTGCGGGCCGCTTCGACGGCTTCTGGGAATTCAACCTTAACCCCTGGGACACGGCGGCGGGTGTTCTCATTGTGGAAGAA
>JBAUVZ010000154.1:0-23468 GCA_049583505.1 Candidatus Sulfotelmatobacter sp. | reverse complement strand
GTACGGGATGTCGTGCTTCGGCTGATCACCCCGCGCTTCTTGGCGAATCGTTGCGGCCACAATGTCTGCGCCAGCAAACTCCAGAAATTGTCGTCGGGTCGCAGCGGCCGATGTAACAGCGTGCCTTACTGTCGGAAGGCCGTCGGTTGCGGTTTCCCCGGTGCTTCTTTCGATTTGAGGGTACATAAGCCTGCCTTCGATTCCAATTGTTTCAGCCGAAAGACAACGATTCAGAGCTGATTTACAAAACCGCCTCGGTCGCCGGCCTGGCTGCGCCAATGGACGAGGCGGCCTCGAGAATTAGACACAGACGCGTAATAATAAGCCGCGAAAGAATCCCAGTCCACAAATTGGCTTGTGAGAAGTGACCTCCACATCAGGCATCAATTCTGGTCGGCTGATGGGCAAACCGGAGGTCCGAGAAGACAAGCGCGTATTGGAGGGGATTACTCGGTTCGCATCGATGTGCTTGAATCTCGCGGACCGAGAGGGACAGTCATTCAGACTTTTGGGACTTGGTGGAGAGCAGGAATTGAATGCCGAAATAACCGAGGAAATAGGATTGATTGCTGCGGCTGGGTTCGAGGCTGCGTCCGGCCATGAGAAGAAGGATCATCGATGGACGGAGTTTGTAGCGAGCGCCGAAATCTATGGTGGGCTGGTTCTCGGAAGGATGGAAAGTTCCTTGGGCATAGAGCTCCATGTCACCTTCGAGTTTTGGGGTGAAATCGTGGCCGACCACGAGACCGGTGAGCCATCCGTCCGGTCCTTTGTGGACAAACTGATACCCGATTTCGTAATCCACGTCGATGGGGCCAAATTTCGTGGAGAATTCGAAGGGCAGGAGGAAAACATCGCTCGCGGGAGTGATGCCGCGGTGGACGGCATCGTTGGGGTTGTTGAGAAACAGCTGGGGGAAAACCGAGACGGAGAGACCAGATTCGCCAGCGTCGTAGAAGCGCCACTTAACGCCGGGATTGGATTGACCCATGCCATATTTTGTCGGGGAAGAGGGATTGTGGACCCTTAACCAGGCATTTTCGTAAGTGAGCTGGATGCGATCCCCAACGCCAAAATTGATGTCGACATCGGGGGTGTGAGAGACGGACTGATCGCTGTAGAGAAACGGCATGTAGCCGAGATTGATTTCCCAATTGAGATGGCCGGGGGTACCCGGATCGTTCGTGTAGTAGGGTGGACCGCCTTGGGCAAACAGGGGTAAGGACGCGCAGACCATGAGCGCAGAAAGAAACGCCAGCAGCATGCGGGGGTTCAGGCGCACGAATCCTTTCCGGGGATCAAGAGCGGTTCCCAGCATAGACATCCGTCGCCGACAGCCGCATTGTGAAATCCTCGTTATCTCCACGCGTCTCTTCGGACAGCTTGCCTCTCTTTTGGAGTTATCAAAGCGGCCCTGTCTCATACCACGAAGCGAAATGGAACATTCACCTTATCGAACGATCTTACGTGCCAAACCTCAAGTTCCCCTGAAATCCGCGTAAGAGCGCGAGGAACAATCGTCCAAGTCAAGCTCTCAGCAACGCTGGGCTGTTCTCGCCTGTTACGGCAATGGTGTGACCAAGATTTTCACAGCGGCAGTCGGCAGCGGCTTGTCCGCGACGGAAAGAACCATGGCGACCTGCCACAGCTGCTCCTCGGTCAACAAGGTCTTATACGAGGGCATACCGCTCAGCCGAATTCCATTTCTTACCTTCCAATAAGTCTCGCCCACAGGATCGTCACTCACCCCCACCACGTCCGGCTTGTTCTTGTGTCTTTCCCAAAGTTGAGGAGCACGAGGAAACATGGTTGGCCCGAACTTCGACGGTAGCTTCAGACCGTGGCACGAGGCACATTGCTCCCGATAGATCTGCATCCCCGCCACCAGGTTGTCATCGGTCATCGATAGCGGCGACTGCTTTGGCATTTCCCGGTCGATGCGCGCATGCAACGGAGCACGCACGATTGCCGCCTCAAAAGGAAAAGGATTGTCCGCGACCGCGACTGGCGGCTGCCCAACGAGGAAATAGAGATACACGACTGCCGGAAGAGCAATCATCCCTAGTACAAAACTCAACAGCACGAGCGGCCATTTCCCCATTCCTTAATCTCCTTCGCCCCTGGACACGATCGGCGGCGGCAAATGAAGTTTATCAAGCAAACTCCTCCGGCTGAGACGATTCGGTGTAGTTCAGCGTAACCGGAGAAGCTCCTCACGGAGAAGACAACACCTTGCAGGCGCGATAGGCAGTCAGTGTGCGGCCGCGTTGACGGACGCTGGGACCGGAAGGGAAATCTTCACCGAGTCCGGTTGGGTCCACACCGCCTTCCCGTTATTCAACTCTAGTCGATTCATCCTAATCTTGAGCTGCTGGTGATCGACTTCGACGAGCAGATAGTGGTAGTTAATTTCCTTGCTTTGGAAAGGGTCGTCAGGGGCACGCTCGATGGGATACGCGTGCGCGGCGCCTCCACCCGTGACGAAATAGGTGACGCCGCCGTGCTCGTGGCGCTCATAGTTGTGCACATGGCCGGAGAAAACCACGAAACGCGCGCGGGCGTGAGGTTGGCGTTCCTCCAGCATCTTGGCTAGTGCTTGCTCGTGGGGCCGGGCAGAGTGCCCTCCGCCGAACATCTTGGCGTCCGAGGAACTGGTGTAAGGCGGATGATGGAACATCAGGAAAACGAAGTCCACATCCGCCGGGATGTTGTCCAGCTTGCTTGCCAGCCACTGGCCTTGCGGGCCAGAGGTTTCATCCAGAGCGCTGTCGAGCACCAGGGTGAGCGTGTTGGCGGCTCGCATAGAGTAGTAGCGGCTGTTCTTCAGATCGGGGAAGCGCTGGAAATAATTCCCCAACGCAACCTTCTCGTCCCCATGCAGATCGTGGTTGCCGAGCGCCGGATAAACCGGGATATTCTTGTCGCGCCAAATACTGGTTTCAGTGTCCCAGACTTTCCAATCGTTGGTGTCATAGCCGTTGTAGACAATATCGCCAGTGAAGCAAATGAACGCGGGACTGGCCTCAGCGATGGCTTGCACCAGAGCCACGCGCACGGGAGGATTGGCGGCTTCCGTATCTTTAGGATCGTGGAAGCGAGTGTCGCCGTAGGCCGCGAAGCGAAACGGGACGCTCACGTTGAGCTGCAAATCAACCGACGACGCTTGGGCGGTCGACTTCTTGGTGCAACCAATCAAAGCGAGTTGTGCCAGCGTGAGGCAGAACAGCAACCCTACGCGGGTGAATGATCGGCATTGCGAAGATCGGCGTTGCGAAAACATAATGGAATCCCCGTGAACAGTATCAACTATTTTCCCACCACCAGCACTTCAAATTGTCCGGATTCTTCTGTGGACAAGAAAAGCCGGTGGGTTTTTGGGTCAAGGGCCATGGTCTTGGCTCGGGGCAGAGTCTTGACTGTCTCGACTGCGGAGTATTTGTCGGGACTGTCCTGGCGAACGACGCTGATGGTGCCCTCGCCGTTGGAGTTGAAAATCAGTTTGGTTTCCGGATCGAATGCGGTGGCGTCGACATGATCGCCAATGGGCAAGGTGGTGATGACCTGGCCGGTATCGGCATTCATGACGGCCATCACTTTGCTGCGGCAACCAAGGAAAAGACGCCGGTTGGCGCGGTCGATCGCCATGCTGCTCGGGGAAGTGCACGGCGCCGTGGGCCAGCGCTGCTCGACCGTGAGTTTGCGGGAGTCAATCTTGATGACCTGGCTCTGCTCTTCCAGATTGTCATAAACGGAGCCGTTGCCATCCGCGGCGGCGAATTCAGGGCCGCCGCCCAGGTCCACGCTCCCAGCGACTTTGGCAGTCGCGGCATCGATTACGGTCGCCCTGTTGTCGCCGCCATCGAAAGCGAACACTCGCGAGGTGGCAGGATCGAAAATGATGCCATCGGGCTCATCCCCGGTCTTGACTTCGCCAATGGTCTTCAGAGTCTTCAAGTCGAAAACGGTGGAGGTTGAGGACTGGCCGTTGCTGGTGAACCCGCGTCCGAGATCCGGGGCAACTGCGACGCCGTGGACTCCGGGAGTATTCGGGACGCTGCCTACGATCGTGAGAGAGTCCAGATCAATCACTTCCACTTGTGCACCGTGAGAGACGTACAGGCGGCGCGCGCCTTCATCCACGGTAAGATAGTCCCACTTGCCGTGTCCTGGAATCAGGATTTTCTTGGTGATGGCGAATCCCTGGGCGGAGGCGGTATTGACGCCTGCGAGAGCGAATCCCAACGCGCAGACCGCTGTGAAAACTGCGAACTTCCTGGAAAGCTGTTGACGGTGCAAGTTCATCCTCTTCATGATTTCTAAGCGACTCCTTCTCTTGATCTGCTCGTGGCAAACATAAGCTCGAGAGAACGATCCTACGCAGCGAACCTGAAGGTCCTCTGAAAACGGGATAACCCATTTATCCTTAGTCTCCTTATCTCTACCCTCTGTTTGCCGGGTCCTCGCGGTTCGAGACTGAAGGCGGGTTAGTTGAAACGGGCGATGCGCCAGAGGGCGAAGCCGCCGGCGAAAAGGACCAGGACCATCACTGAGCTGAGCCCAGCCAGCCAGCCCCAGCGAAGCTCCAGGTGAGGCACGCGGGCGATCAGACCGAAACCGACAAAAATACATGTAGCTCCGCCAATGAGAAGCCAATCCACCCACTTTCGAGACGAGCTGCGGGCTTGCTCGTCGCGGCCTTCCATGCGGGCGGCTACATAGGCGGGATCAATATCGTACAAATCGCTTTCCCGTTGGGCCGCTTCCTTCCAACTGGAATACTCACCATCGGTGGTGGATGAAGAAGCAATAGCGAGTGCGCCCACCACCATCAACAACGAGCCCCCCAGCACCTGGGCTCTGAGGTTCCAGTTCGTACCGTGGATTTCGCCGAAAACCATAGTGCCCCAGACCAGACCCCAGAGCTGATTGGTGTTGGACAATGGAATTCCGCGACTAATCCCGACGTACTTGGCGGCATAATTTTGAAACAGGTCGCCTACAACCCACATGAAACCACCCAGCAACGGCCAGAACAAGATGACCTTGTTGGTGGCCAGTTCACGCCAGAAGGGAAGCACACCTCCGGTAAAGCCGACCGCCAGGATCGACATCGTCACCATCTCACCAAAAGTGAAGAAAGTCAGAAAAGTGAGAGGATTCATTCCGGTAATGTATGCCTTGCGATAGGGGATGTACTGAGAGCCGAAAAGCAATCCCGCGCCTAAGGCGGCTGCGACTCCGCGGATCGGGTGTCCAGACGGGGCCTGAGAGGTGGAAGCCAGGGATAGCAGCACGGCCCCGCCGAAGATCACTACCGCGCCGCCTACGACTTTCACCCACTGAATCCAAACCGTGCGGTGCAGTTCTTTGAAGAGCAGGGTGCCCCAGAGAATCCCAATCAGGCTGTTCGAATTCCAGAGCGGAAAGGCAATACTCAACCCAATGTCCCGAACCGCGAAAACTGTCAATGTGTTCCCCACCGCCCACAGACAACCGGCCATCACACCCCATACGATCAAGTGTGGCACATGCTGCATATCAGTAAATGTGTCGCCAGTGCCGCGGATGAGGGCTGGCAGGCTCCAGCGGGAAACGAAAGCACCGAGAACCATCATGAATGAAATCACGAAAGGGGACACGGAAACGGTAACCAACTTGGTGGGCGCTTCGGCGCCGGCGAGCCAGAGGGCCGCCGCGAGGCCACAAAACACACCCAGCGCTTGCAGCTTTCGCTGGCGGGAATGTTCCGTGAGACTGGTGGTGATAATTGAACTCAAAGCGCCGTGCCTCTCATTACGCTCAACGAACCAGACACAGAATCAGCGATCCTGCGAGCAGAACCGCCAAGGGAATCCAAAAGTGAAGGTCGCGAAGCATCGGCCCGATCCAACTCCGCCGCGGCGCTCCCATTGCATTTCTCATAAGACTGCGATTGTCCTTCCGGAACCTTACTCGATATGCCGACCGAGGGCCAATCTAGGCGCTCGGATACCGAGAGAGGATGGGCAAGATGTCGTCAAGTGGTCGTTAACACGTCGAAAGCTGTGGTATATCGATCCCGTGTCGCCATCAGCTTTTCGATGTTTTCAACAGACTGAATGCCACCTCGCGCCCCGACTGCCGTGCAATTCAGCGCAGCAGCTGCACAGGCGAAATCGAGCTGCCGTTGGAGCGCCCAGCCCTGCAGGAGTCCATAGATAAACCCGGCGTGGAAGATATCGCCAGCCCCAGTTGTGTCCACGGCGGCAATGCGATAGGCCGATGCGTAGTGAAACTTAGAACCGTCCCATGCTAGTACCCCATCTTGACCAAGCGTCGCCGCGGCAAGCCGACACCCGTACCGGCGCTGGAGCGCCGGCAGCGACTTTTCGAGGTCATGCTCTGCCGAAAGACGGCCGGGAATGTCCCGGCTGGTAATGACATAGTCGAGCTTCTCCAACAGCGCTTCTACGCCTGGGTAGAGGTCATCCAAATCGGCAATTACCGGAATACCAGCAGCGCGAGCCCAGCCCGCCGCTAAGGTCGCCGCAGCGGTATCGTGTCCATCCACGTGAAGAGCGCGGGCATCCTCGATCCATTGGCGGTCGAGTTCCTCCGGCCGAAGCGTCAAGCGGTCGTCGCGCTTCCAAAGAACGGTTCGCTCGCCGGAATCCTCGACGAGGATGAACGCCTGCTGGCTCGCGCACCCCGCAGCTGTGATGATCCTTGTCTCAACACCGGTGCGCGCAAATTCCGCACGGTGGAGAACCGCGGCGCTGTCATCGCCTAACTTACCGATGTATCGCCCACGCATGCCCCAGTATTGACACGCAACCACTGCCGTAGCAACTTGCCCGCCGGGCAACACATTCGCCGAACGAAACTCAACCTTCGAGCCTGCCGCAGGATAGTGGTGAAGAGGTATTAGAGTGTCCGTCGAACTCAGTCCCACACCGACAAGGTCAATCTTTGGCGCTTTCGTCATTTTGTCAGAGCTAATGTAAACGAAGCGATCTGATTCGCAAAGACAAGTCTTCCTCACGTCCGTGGCTTCCGGCGCTGTCCGTCTCCTTCAGCCAATCTTCAGGTTCGGCCGAATAAATTAGGAGGTGCAATCGCCGGGTGCGTAACCCGGAGTGTGGTACAACGAGACCTTGTGAAGCTGCTTGTTGTTGAAGATGAACCCCGCATGCTGGAATTGCTACGCCGCGGCCTGACCGAAGAGGGCCACAATGTGATGTGCGCCTCAGATGGGAGCGAAGGCTGGGAACTGGCGCACGCTTATGAATTTGACGCGGTGGTGCTGGACGTCATGCTGCCGAAGATGAATGGTTTTGAACTAGCCAAAAGGCTTCGCAAGGAACGAATCGCCACACCGGTGCTGATGCTCACCGCCAAAGATTCCGTCCCGGACATAGTGCGCGGCCTCGACGCGGGCGCCGATGACTATCTTACCAAGCCGTTCAGCTTCAACGAACTGATGGCGCGTTTGCGTGCGATCCAGCGCCGCGCCACTTCTCGCCCGGAGAACCGGCTGCAAGTCGGCGATCTTATCCTCGATCCGGAATCGCGTGAGGTCTCGCGTGCCGGAATTCGCATCTCCCTGACCCGTACCGAATACAGTCTGCTCGAGCGCTTGATCTACCGCGCCGGCAAAGTGGTTCCCCGACGCACGCTGATTGAATCCGTCTGGGGTTTCGATCGGGAGATCGAAGACAACACGCTCGATGCCTTCGTCCGGCTTTTGCGCCAGAAGGTGGACCGCCAAGGCATGCCGAAGCTGATTCTTACGGTGCGTGGCATTGGCTACATGATTCGTGAGGAGCCGGCCGAGTGAAGAAACTCTCCATCGGCATGCGCCTGACACTGTGGTATTTTGCCATTTTCTTGCTCGCCGAATTCGCTTTTGGCGCGGGCATGTGGCTTATCCTGCGAAAGAACTTGTTCGATATTGCCGACGCCGCCCTGGAGGGACAGGCTGCTGACCTGGAGCGGTTTATGGAAGCGCGAAAGGATGCGCCTGCAGCGCAGCTGCAGGCCGAGATCAGCGCGGACTATAAGATCGAGAGGTCAGCAGACTACTTGCAAATCAGTGATGCCAGCGGCAACTCAATCTATGGTTCGAGGTTTTTCGAAAAGCATCCGCTCCCCCAGCTCTCACCGGATCAGTTAGCCAGGCCCCGGTATGAGAATCGCAGACTGGGGCACGAGCATTTCCGTTTCATGAGCGAAATGATGGCCGTGAACGGGCGTGCGTATGTAGTTCGAATCGGGCACCCCCTTGATGAAGAAATGGAGACGCTCGATGCCTTCCGCGGATACCTGCTGTGGTTTGCACCTGTGCTGCTGCTCAGTGCGTCGGGTGTTGGCTATTGGCTTAGCCACAAGGCTCTAGCACCAGTCGACGCGCTAGCCCGGACCGCCCGGACAATCTCGGGACACAACCTCAGCAACCGGCTTGACGCGTTGCATACGGGAGACGAGCTGCAACGTCTGTCCGATACCTTGAATGAAATGCTGGGGCGGATCGAAGCTGCGTTCCGGCGGATCACGGAGTTTACCGCCGACGCATCGCACGAACTGCGAACCCCCATCGCGCTCATCCACACTGAAGCCGAAGTGACCCTTCGCCGATCACGCGATGAGGCCGAATACCGCGAGGCACTGCGGCACATTCTTCTGGAAGCCGAGCGCACGGCCAAACTCCTGGAGGAGCTTCTGGAACTGGCTCGCGCCGACGCGGGCAGCGAAGCACTCGATATTCATCCCATCGACCTGCTCGTGATCTTGCGAGAGTGCGCCGCGAAATGGAATCAAGTTGCATTGCTGCGCAATTTGCAATTCGAGGAACACCTGGAAGTTCAACGGCTTCTTGTGATGGGAGACGAAAATGCTTTGCGCCGCGTGATCGATATTCTGCTCGACAATGCTCTCAAATACGCACCCTCGCCGGGAACAATAACGCTCTCAGCCGAGGAGAAGGACGGCCACGTCGCCGTTAGCGTCGAAGATACGGGCATTGGTATCGCGCCCGAGGATCAAGCCAGAATTTTCGAACGCTTCTACCGAGTCGACAAAGCGCGCAGTCGGGAACTCGGGGGCGCTGGCCTGGGTCTTGCCATTGCGCAGTGGATCGTCCACCTTCATAAGGGATCGATTACTGTAAAGAGTGAGGTCGGGAGAGGATCTCTGTTCCGAGTCGTGATCCCGGCCACGACTTTAGCCGTCGGCCAGCGTCCCGACTTACAATAGGTGAGGCCGCAGAGCGTCTGTGCCGCCGTAACGAGTACACTTCAGAAACGCACGCGAATCGCCACAAATCGGTCGGAGGCGAACTCCAACTGCAATATCAGCGTCTTCATCTGCCAGTGAGGGCCGCATAGAATCCCCTCTATCCGAGAGGTCTGTTTGGAAAGACAGAACGAACATGCGATGGCAGGTCAGGATAAACAATTTGCGCAGTCTGATCTTAATCGGGAGGTTTTATGAAGTTGGCGCTCAAGTCATTAACTGGCTTAGCTGTATTGACTATTTTCGCCGTTACTTCGGCAAAGGCATCGGCACAGACTGAAGCGATCGCTTCGCGAATGGCGCAGGTCGACGGGGTCAACCTGCACTACCTGACGGCTGGTCGTGGCCCGGCGGTACTCCTGCTGCACGGCTATACGCAGACCTCTCGCATGTGGAGGCCGATTATCCCGCTTCTGGCAGCGAAATTTACGGTGATCGCGCCCGACCTGCCTGGAATCGGCGATTCCGATATTCCGGCGGATGGGTTGGACATGAAGAACGCTGCCGTGCGCATCCACGCGCTCGTCAAGTCACTGGGCGTCGAAAAGGCCCGCGTCGTCGGCCACGACATCGGGTTGATGGTCGCCTACGCATATGCCGCGCAATTTCCCTCAGAAACCGAAAAACTCGTGGTGATGGACGCCTTTCTCCCGGGCGTAGCCGGATGGGAGGACGTATACAACAATCCTGGCATCTGGCATTTTCGCTTCAATGGTCCGACGCCAGAAGCCTTGGTGCGCGGGCGTGAACGAACGTATTTCGATTACTTCTGGAATGACTTCGCCGCCGACAAGACGCACTCGATTCCAGAAGCCGACCGCGCGGCGTACGCGGCGGCTTATGCTCGCCCAGGACGAATGCGAGCGGGCTGGGCGTATTTCGTTTCCTTCCAGCAGGCAGCCAGAGATTTTGCTCAACTCTCTCAGACCAAGCTCACCATGCCAGTCCTGGCGATTGGCGGCGAAAAGGCAAACGGCCAAGTCCTGGGCGACCAAATGAAGATTGTGGCCACGGATGCCACGATGGTCGTTTTGAAAGACTGCGGCCATTGGGTGCTCGAGGAAGAACCGAAGGAAACGACGGACGCGCTAATGAAATTTCTCTGACGAATCATCAGGTGTGGTCGTTCCCAGGCAACGGTCACTCACCCTTACAGAATAGAGGGATCAAATGTTGAAAAGAGTCTTGTTCGCTGTGGTGTTTGTTACGGCAGCTTCTTCGTCAACTTCATCGTCACTTACCGAGATGCGCATTACCCCGGCAGAAGTTAGAGTCGACACGTTTAAGGGCAGTCAGGTTGGAAGTTCCGGACTTGCAGGAGTTCGCTCGAAGGTGCTTTTCGGCGATCCTGCAAAATCTGGTTTCTATTCGATTCTCTTGTTCGTTCCCGCACACACGACCATCCTGGCGCACTCGCATCGTGATGATCGCATGGCAACAGTTGTGTCCGGCGAGTGGCGATTCGGCTATGGTGATCGCTTTGATGAAAGATCGCTGAAGGCTCTTCCGCCCGGTAGCGTGTACTCCGAACCGGGCCGTGCGAATCATTTTGCCCAGACTGCTGATGATGCTGTAATCGTGCATATCTCCGGGTATGGACCAAGTGACACGCTCTACGTTGACCCCGCGAATGATCCATCGTTGAAAGAGAAGAAGTAGTCCTCAAATCGAGTCTCGTCATTGACGAATGCGCGAGACTTTGTCGGAGAGCATCTCATGGCTAGCGCAACCGAAGTCTCGGCGCCGCTTCCGCCCGAAGAACTGAGGAAGATACACGCTTACTGGCGGGCTTGCAATTATCTATCGGCGGGAATGATCTATCTTCGCGCGAACCCGCTGCTCCGCGAACCGCTACAGCCGGAGCACATCAAGAATCGGCTTCTCGGCCACTGGGGATCAGATCCCGGACAATCGTTGATTTGGGTTCACCTGAACCGCCTTATTAAGAAGTATGACCTGAATGTCATGTACATCTCAGGCCCCGGCCATGGCGCACCGGCTACGCTCGCCAATTGCTATCTTGAGGGTCACTACTCCGAAATCTATCCGGATAAAAGCCGTGACGAAGCGGGCTTACTCAAATTCTTCCAACAGTTCTCTTTCCCGGGAGGAATCGGCTCGCACTGCACCCCAGAAACGCCCGGTTCAATTCACGAAGGCGGAGAACTAGGCTACTCCATCTCGCATGCATACGGAGCAGCGTTCGACAACCCTGATCTCATCGTCGCTGTCACTGTTGGAGATGGCGAGGCTGAGACTGGTCCGCTTGCGACCTCCTGGCATTCGAACAAGTTCCTGAATCCGATTCGCGATGGAGCTGTCCTGCCCGTGCTCCACCTTAACGGCTACAAGATCGCGAATCCCACGATCCTCGCGCGCATTCCGCGCGACGAATTAGAGGCGCTGCTGATCGGATATGGCCACAAGCCGTATTTCGTCGAAGGTGATGACCCATTTGTGATGCATCAGAAAATGGCTTCCCTGTTGGAACAATGCATTCTGGAGATTCGTTCTCTGCAGCAGCGCGCCCGTTCAACCGGCGATGCCACGCGCCCCCGCTGGCCCATGATCGTACTTCGTTCCCCGAAAGGCTGGACCGGACCGAAGCAGGTCGATGGCCACAAGGTAGAAGGCTCGTGGCGGGCGCACCAGGTTCCCGTGTCCGACCCAGCCACAAATAAGAAGGATCTGAAACTCGTGGAAAATTGGTTGCGCAGCTACAAGCCGGAGGAGATCTTCGACGCCAACGGAACCTTAATTCCGGAACTGCAGGAACTTGCGCCTTCGGGACCGCGCCGCATTTCTGCCAATCCACACGCCAATGGTGGGCTGCTGCGCAAAGAACTCGAACTGCCGGACTTTCGTGACTATGCGGTCGAGGTGGCCGCGCCCGGTACGGCCTATGCTCTGCCCACCGATGTTCTCGCGCACTTTCTTGCCGAGGTGATGCGCCGTAACATGAGTTCCTTCCGCGTCTTTGGGCCCGACGAGACTGCCTCCAACAAGCTCACAGCGATCTATGCCGCTTCGAAAAAAACATGGCTCGCCGAATACCTGCCCGAAGACGCCGACGGCGGCGAACTCGATGTCTCCGGGCGCGTCATGGAGATGCTCAGCGAGCACACGCTTGAAGGCTGGTTTGAAGGTTACGTTCTCACTGGCCGCCACGGCTTCTTCTCAAGTTATGAAGCCTTCATACACGTCATCGATTCCATGTTTAACCAGCACGCCAAATGGCTGGAGAAATCGAAGAAGGAACTGTCGTGGCGCGCGCCCGTACCGTCCATCAACATCCTCATAACATCTCTGGTGTGGCGACAGGACCACAACGGCTTTACGCATCAAGACCCAGGATTTCTCGACGTGGTCACCAACAAGAGCAAGGATATCGTGCGCATCTATTTGCCGCCAGATGCAAACTGCTTGCTCAGTGTGACGGATCATTGCCTGCGCTCCCGCGATTACGTCAACGTGATCGTCGCGGACAAGCAGGAGCATCTTCAGTACCTCACGATGGAAGAAGCCGTGACGCACTGCACCAAGGGCATCGGCATCTGGGATTGGGCTTCCACTGATGACGAGGAAGATCCCGATGTGGTGATGGCGTGCGCCGGCGATATCGCAACCATGGAGTCCCTCGCGGCCGTTGCCATTCTCAAGGAGCATTTTCGCGACCTGAAGATACGGTTCGTCAACGTCGTCGATCTTTTCCGGCTGATGCCGGAGACCGAACATCCCCACGGACTCTCCGATCGCGATTTCGATTCGCTCTTCACCACCGACAAGCCTGTCATCTTCAACTTCCATTCTTATGCGTCGCTCGTTCACAAACTCAGCTACCGGCGCACGAATCATGAGAACTTTCATGTGCGCGGCTACAAAGAAAAAGGCAATATCAACACTCCACTCGAACTTGCAATCCTCAATCAGATTGACCGTTTCGATTTGGCTATCGATGTCATCGACCGCGTTCCGCGCCTGCGCTCCATCGGCGCCCACGTCAAAGAATGGCTGAAGGGTCAGATCATTGAGAGCATTCAGTACGCTCACGCGGAAGGCATCGATAAAGCGGAAATTCGCAACTGGAAGTGGCCGGGATAGAATGACAAAAGGCTTGGCCAGGAAAGACGGTCTCATCCTCGTACTCAACAGCGGCTCCTCGTCGCTGAAGTTCGGCGTCTTCCGGCCCGGTGCAACAGACGAAGAGCCCCTGCTGACTGGAAGCCTATATGGCGCTGCTGGGTGGTGTGGATCTTCTTGTCTTCACCGGCGGCATCGGAGAGCACAGCGATCGCATTCGATCCGCGGCAACGGAGGGCCTTGAGCGTCTTGGACTCACAGCAGCCAAGATTCGGATTGTCCCTACACAGGAAGAGCGACAGATCGCGCGCCACTGCCGCGCAATGATGATGAAGTATTAGCCGGGCAAGCCGTCTTCGCCGACCGTCGCGACGTCGTATGCGAGCATGTTGATAGATTCCATCCATGAACTCTGCTTCGCGTTCCGGAATAGTAGAGTATTTGATCTGGTCCAGGAAGCCGCGGAACATGCACACGAAGTGTATTTGGCGTGCGATAGATTAGGCTTTTGACTTAGACTCTCATTTACCTTTTTTACTGGAGGCTTCTTTGGCTCGTCTTCCCAAAATCTCCCCTGCCCTAAAGAAGCGCGCCGCGCAGATCAAACTGCTCCTCATGGACGTGGACGGCACGATGACGGACGGCGGCGTCACTCTGCTCTCCCAGACCGACGGCACCGCCCTCGAAATCAAGACCTTCGACGCGCACGACGGCCAGGGTCTGACGTTGGCCCAGACCGCCGGCTTACGTACGGGCTGCATCACGGGTCGCGAAAGTGCTGCACTCCTCCGCCGCGCCAACGAAATGAAGATGGAGTTTATCTACGTGAAACAGCCCGTGAAAATGCCGGCGTATGAGGATATCCTGCGAAAAGCGGGCGTGCCGGATTCTGCTGTAGCTTATATCGGCGATGACCTTCCCGATATCCCCATAATGCGTCGCGCCGGCCTGGCTATTGCTGTCGGTGACGCAGTCCCTGAAGTAAAAGATGCCGCGCACTACACGACGAGAGCCTTAGCCGGTCATGGAGCGGTGCGCGAAACCGTGGAACTGCTTCTCAAATCCAAAGGCATCTGGGAAGCGATGCTCGACAAGGCGCGTGCGTAACTTACGCGGAAGAAGATCCTACTGGTGCGCCGGTAGGGCTTCGAGAGTGAGCACTTCGAAGGGCTCCAGCGTGAAGTCGTGTTCCTTACCCGCTGCTAATGACACTGGCGGCGCCCCTCGGTCTTCCTTCCACGGGCTGCTCGCCAAAAATCTACGCGGCACGCCTGGCGGCAGCTCAAAAACCCGGCCCACGTCGAGTGATATGCTTTGGCGCCGGTCGCTCGGATTGCGCAGCGTGAGTATGGCTTTTTCCCTTGACCAAGCCGCCCAGCCGTAAACTTCAAGCTTGCCCGGGTCGCCGCCGATCCAATGCGTGTCCCGCAGGACACCCGCATTGCGCCGTGACCAGTTCGCAGCTTCCGCCAGCACGTCCCAATCGTTCCTTGAAAGGAGCGCGTGTGAAATGTACATCTCCTGCAACTGCGTTCCCGTGCCAAAGTAATCGTGAACTTCATTCTTGAAGTCATTTCCCGGATCACTGTCGAGGTGCTCGGCCTGCCGGGCAAAGATCAGCCCATGCAGCATGAGCGAATTCAGCGGAAACAGCGGACCGGCCTGCACAACGTTCTTGTATGTCTGCGCATCGCGGTAGGTGATCCACTTCTCACGCCAGTTCCCTACTCCCGCGAAGCTGTGGTCGTCTCCTCCGCGCCAGATCGAATCGGCATACCGCAACCAAAACGGTGAAGGATATGTTCCGGTCGTCAGATTCACATAAAGGTCCGGCTTCTTTGCCCGCCAGTCCCGGATTAAGCTGATGGCGGCCGCAAAGTCGCTGTCAAAACTGCTGCCGGGAAACACGCTATCAACATTCCCGGTGCCGTCGATCTTGAACTGATTGACCCCATCCTTCTGGATGAAATCAAGCGATACTTCCCGGAACCTTGCGTAGTACTTCGGCCCCGACAGGGCGAACCCTCCCTCATTGGTTTCAAAGCCGTTCTTCCGCCCAAAGTCGAGCCGTCGCTCCTTGGCCTCCTCATACCCACCCCACGGCGACAGCCACACCCCGATCGCCCCGCCGTACTCGTGCGCAACTCGGTTAACCGCAGCCAGCCCACCCGGAAATCCCGAGTTCACCTGCCACGTCGACCGCGAATTATCCCACCCGTCATCCAAAAGAAAAGAATCCAGCTTCACCCCGCGCTTGCGGACAAGCTCTGTTCCGAAGGCACCGATGACGTCAAGCACCGCAGCCGCGTCGTACGGCTTTCCAAACCCAATGTCATACCAGGTGTTGTAGTGCAGAAATGTACGGTAAGGATGTGCCCGTTCCCGCTCCACGTAGTTCAGGAACCCCCGCCGCATTTCTCCCGGAGGCGACACTCCAACCACCAGCGAATATTCGACTGTCTGGCCTTTCCTGAGTGGCAGTTCCCTCTTCATGCTGCAGGTCACGGTCTCTCTCGCTTGGCACTCGGCCAAGGGGTCTTCAAAACCGAGAAATAAATCTCCGGCCGTTACCGGAGACCCTTTGACGCTTCCGATCACACTCGCGCCGGGCAGACGAGCATCGAACAAGCGGACCTCTGCAATCGGCTGATCGTCATTCAGCGCGGAAATCGTAATGTCCTGTCGAAAATAGTTGGAGCCATCGCGCAGAATGGCGCGCCAGTCTACAGAAATCTTTCTCGCCGAGTCTTGCAGCCGCACAAGAATGGCCTGCCCGGCAAAATGCTCAGCGGCTCGCGAGGCTCCGGGATCCGCGTGCAGCAACTGTACTCGCGGACCCTCGGTCACGGTCATCTCAGAGGCGCGTACTGATGTCCCATCCTTGAAAGTCAGAAAAAACGGATCGCGCGGCAGGGCCATCGCCACTCCCGTCCCGCGAACCACAAACTTCAACCCAGTCAGCTTGCCCTCGTGAGCCGACCATTGAGCCTCTATCATCTGGTTCGAGAGCGACAAAAGCTGGCCCTGGACTTTCGCCCTCGCCGCGCCCGGAGACGCTCCATACAGCACAGGACTCTGCCCCACGGCCAGTCCGCCGTTCAGCAGCAAACAAGCGAGCAGTACAGCTCTCAGCCTGATGGCTCTCTGGAAGCAAGTAGTGGGCATAGTTTTGCGCCGTATCTATCGGGACAGTGCCAGCGTTGAGAAGCAGGTCCTCAGACGATCGTCACTTCCACTCCCGCCTTCTTCAGCGCGCTCAGGTCTCCTTTCGGAGCACCTTGATCGGTTATGACGTGCTTCAGGGCGGAAGGGGGCGCAATGAGCGAAAGACTCCGTCTGCCAAACTTGCTCGAGTCACAAGTGGCCACCGCTACCTTGGAGATCTCTATCATGGCGCGGTTTACCTTCGCTTCCAGTAGATTGGGTGTGCTGAGTCCATATTGAACGTCGAATCCATCGACCCCGAGAAAAAGGATGTCCGCATTCAATTTGTGCAGCGTCTCCTCGGCAATCGGCCCCACTAGAGAAAAAGAATTCTTCCTCAGATTGCCCCCGGTCAGAATCACTTCCACCGCGGATCCAGAAAGCTCGGCGGCAATGTTGACCGCATTGGTGATGATGGTCAGGTTCTGAAAATTCCGCAGGGCGCGGGCAATCGCAGTGGTCGTGGTGCCAGAATCAAGGATCACTACCTGCCCTTCCGCCACCATGCGTACGGCCGCCGCGGCGATCAGCAACTTCTCCTTGCGGTGCAGTTTTTCCTTTTCCCGCAGAGTGGGGTCTTCCAGAGCGCCTTCGCGCGCCGGCAACGCCCCTCCATGGGTGCGGTGAATGCGGCCTTTGATGTGGAGAATCTCAAGGTCCTTGCGGATCGTGACCTGGGAAGTGTGGAACTGCTTAGCCAGATCCACTACCAGGACCCGGCCTTCCCGTCGCATTATCTCAAGGATCGCTCTTTGCCGTTCTTCAGTGAGCATTTATAGATCTTGATCCGCCCTGCCTCACACCCGCCTGTGGAGGGTGTTCGTGAGCACTTCTCTTTTATCGTGCAGGGCTTCCGTTGTCTACCGAAAAATGTCTATCGAGAAGTTCCGGCCCGGGCCGCGCTGTGATTCCGGCCCATGCCTGTGCGCCTGCTTCCCGTCGTGTGTATATTTGAAAATGATTCGTGCTTCTGCTCGAAAACATCCCGCTCGCCCCGCTGACCACCATCAAGATCGGAGGCCCGGCGAAGTATTTCGTCGAGGCCAGAAATGTCGGTGAGGTGCAGGAGGCAGCAACCTTCGCGCGCTCGCGCGACCTGCCTCTGTTCATTCTGGGCGGCGGCAGCAACCTGCTGGTCGCCGATGCTGGTTGGCCGGGCCTGTTGTTGAAAGTTTCCCTTCAAGGTATCGAACGGCGTAGCGGCCATGATGAAGACGGCAGAACTCTTTTCGAAGTCGGCGCCGGAGAATCCTGGGACAAGTTCGTCTCCCACGCAGTGATAGCTCACTGCGCCGGCGTCGAATGCCTGAGCGGAATTCCCGGCAGCGTCGGCGGCACGCCTGTGCAGAACGTCGGCGCCTATGGCCAGGAAGTCTCCGAGACCATAGCTTCGGTGCAGGTTTTCGACCTGAAAGACGGCCAGGTGCGCGAGCTCTGCCCGGAAGCCTGCGCGTTCAGCTATCGGGCCAGCATCTTCAATACGACGGAGCGCGGACGCTTCATCGTTCTCCGCGTCACCTACGCGCTCACGCCCGGAGGCAGCCCCCGCATCACCTATGCCGACCTCAAGCGGCACTTCGAGGGCCGCGAAACCGAGCCGAATCTCGCCGAAACGCGGGAAGCGGTGCGCCATATCCGCGCGCGTAAGGGCATGCTGATCGTCCCGGGAGAAGCGGATTGCCAAAGCGCCGGATCGTTCTTTAAGAACCCCGTGCTCTCCGCCGAACAGCATGAAGATCTGAAGCAGCGCGCAGCCGCGCGAGGATTTACCGTGCCCAACTATCCCGCACTCGAAACCCGCAAGAAAGTTTCCGCGGCCTGGCTGGTCGAGCGCTCGGGATTCGCCAAAGGATTCGGCTTTGGACGCGTTGGCATCTCCACCAAACATGCCCTGGCCATTGTCAATCGTGGCGGAGCCACAGCCGCCGATGTCCTGGCCCTGAAAGAGCAGATCCAGCATCGCGTGGAAGAAATCTGGGGCATCCGCCTCGAACCGGAACCGGTCATGGTGGGCTTTTAAACCAGCTTCACGGCTGTCTGTGCTCCAGTGCGACTTGTCATTCCGACCGGACTTCCCGCAAGCAACGCCTCTCCGAACGTTCTCCCCAAGAAAATACCTGAACAAACCAGACGTCCCGGCGGTCTTCATGATTGAGGTCAAGCGATTGGTGGTGGGAGAGGCAGTCCTGAGCGAGGCCATGACGGTGCCGCGCAGTCAAGACCGCGGTCAAGACCGCAGTCAGGACGAGATCCTGGAAGACCTCGTCCGGCAGCACTCGCGCCTGGTCTACCGCATCGCCTATGTCGCGCTCAGAAGCCATCACGATGCCGAGGACGCGACTCAGGAAACGTTTCTTCGCGTGCTGCGCTACAGCCGCAAGCTGGCCAACGTGGAAAACCCCAAGACCTGGCTGGCACGCATTGCCTGGCGAGTGGCGGTCGACCGCAGCGAGCAGCGCGGCCGCCAGCGGGAGATGCCACTTGAGGATCTCGAGAAGCCGGTTGAAGAAATGCGGTCTTCAGGCGCACCGGCAGACCAGGCGATGCACGGCTTGCAGGTCGGCGCGCTGCTGGAACGACTGATCGTGGCGTTGCCTAAGAAGCTGCGCGAACCGCTGATCCTGTCCACTGTGGAAGAGATGTCGCCGCGCGAAGTGGCAGCGGCTCTAGAGATCAACGAAGCAGCCGTGCGGTCGCGAGTGTTTCGCGCGCGGCAGATTCTGCGGGAAAAGCTGTCGGAACGGGGAGCAGGAAGGAGCGGCGGTAAATCATGAAGAACAGCATTCGCAGGCAAGAAGAAGCAAATCGCCGGGACCTGGAGAACGACATGCTCAATCGCGAACTCGACGCCGCACTTGCGAAATTCGCAGCCGTGGAGCCGAGAACAGGACTGGAGGAGCGCGTTCTGGCGACTCTGCGGGCGGAGCAGGAGCGCACACCGATCAGCTCGCGGTGGCGCTGGCCCGTAGTAGCCACACTGGCGGCGATCGTAGTGAGTGTTTCCTTTGTGTGGAGATCAGAAAAACTACTGCGGAACACCGCCGCGCACTCGGCAGCCACGATGAGCCTCGGGCGCGCTGGGACGCCGGTTGCAAACAATGACGGAAGCGGCCCGCTCACCTCCCATGCGGTGTCCGGAAAACGGCTTAAATCGCACGCGGCCAGCAACCCAGCGCCGGTTCTTGCTGTTGCACCGAAGCTCGATCAGTTTCCGTCGCCGCAACCGTTGAGCGAGCAGGAGATAATCCTGGCGCACTACGTCACGAACTATCCCCGGCACGCCGCGCTGATCGCGCAGGCGCGAACCGAGGAACTGCGGCGGGATAGCGCGGAAGAGATGGGCGAGGCTGCGCCCACTTACCATGAGAATTCACCACAATCGAATAAATAGAAGCACCAGCACGAACTAAGGGAGAATGACTAATGTTCAAGAAAGCGGTTGTAGCGGCAGCGTTGATCCTCACTCTGATGTCAGGGGGAGTCAGGGATTCATCGGCGCAGGACTCCTCTCCATCGAAATCGGCTCCCGAGGTCGAGAAGATCGTGAATGCCTATCGACTCGACTTCTCGGTCAACGAGTTCGAAGACGGAAAGAAGATCAACACTCGGCAGTACTCCATGAACCTGAATGCCGGCGATTCGAATGAGATCAAGATTGGAACCCGCGTTCCGGTCGAATCCAAGCAGGGAGAGTTTACCTATCTCGACGTCGGAACCAGTATCTGGTGCCGGCTCGAAGAGCGCACCAACGGTCTGCCAATATCTGTCCGCGCGGAAATTAGCAACTTCGCCATGCCCGACCAGCAAGGCCAGCAGGCGCGTCCGGTGCTCCGTCAACTGTCGATCAAAGCCAGCACCGTCGCCCAACTGGGAAAGCCGATGGTCGTCGGCAGCGTGGATGACCCGAACTCCAAGCGAATGTTCCAGCTCGAAGTGACCGTGACAAAGTTGAAGTAGGTCGTGTGGGCGCGGGCGACTAGCCCGCGCCTATACCTAACCGAAGCCTTGCCCGACCTCACTCCCCAGATCTTTTCTTCTCTTCCTTCATCTCATCCTTCATCATTTTCCGCAGCGCCCGATTGATCCTGGTCTGGTAACCGCGCCCCGATTCCTTGAACCAGGCAATCACGTCGGCATCCAGGCGCAGCGTGACCGGCTTCTTGATCGGCTTGTACCACTCCATCCTCTCCGGAATCGAAAAGCGCCGTTGCGGCTCCTCGGCCGAGGCATTCAGGCTGATCGTCTTTTGGCGTGTAATCTTCCGGCGCTTCTTAACTGCCTTAGTTCGTTTCATTTACGAGCATTATACATACATAGCTATCCTTACGCGATTGCCGGTACAAATGTTCCAGTTGGAACATTCAGTACAATGTTCCAGTCGGAACACTTCTCGATCTGGCATCGAGGTCTCGCCCTGTGTGGGCGTGGGCGACGCCCGGCAAACTAAGGTTGGTGATCGGCGCCGCCCCGGATCGTGACCCCCGCTTCTCCATTGTGACCCCATTCAAATGGGGAAGGTGCGACGATCCGCCCGGCGGCGCCTCAACTTACTCATCGGCAAGTTTTGCCGCCTGCTTAAATATCTTCACAAACATTTTTCGCGTGAGCTTTCCGGTCTGCGTGTTCTGGTTCGAGGGATGGTAAGAGGCCAGTAACACCTTACCACCCGGTAACCGGTAACTGGCACCATGTTTGAACGGATAATTTTTGAAGAGGTAGCCTTGCTTGCTGCCCAGCAAGCCGCGGCGTTTCGCGTAGTTCAGATACGCGTCGAAACCGATCCTGCCCAGGGCGACGACGACCTTTACTTTTCCCAACCCTTCAACTTCCCGATCGAGAAACGGCGCGCAGTTAGCCAGCTCTTGCGGCGTGGGCTTGTTGGCGGGCGGAGCGCAGCGGACAGCAGCAGTGATGTACAGGTCTTTCAATGTGAGCCCGTCGTTGCGGTCAGTGGCGTTGGGCTGGTTGGCAAATCCGGTCTCATAGAGTACAGGGAACATAAACTTGCCGGAAGCGTCGCCGGTGAAGGGGCGTCCGGTACGGTTGGAGCCGTGGGCGCCGGGAGCCAGGCCCATGACGAGCACCCGCGCCTCGGGATCGCCGAAGCCCGGCACGGGCTTGCCCCAGTACTCGTGGTCACGGTAGGCGCGGCGCTTCTCGCGGGCCACCTGCTCGCGATAGGCGACGAGACGCGGGCAGCGGGTGCAGGCGATGACTTCGCGGTTGAGGACGGTTAGCCAGTGGGGATTACGAATGTTCATATATTTACTTCAGGTTAATATAACAAGTGTCTTGCTGGCCTACTAAGGGGACAAAACGACGAGAAGTGCGGTTAGTAACGGCGGCGCGGGCTGGAACATGGAAGGATCCCCGCTAAGGAAAAATATCGGACGCTTCAGGAGAGTGTACACCTCGTCAGTATCGAGTACCCAGTTACCGAGTACTGGGCAACTCCCTCCCCGTTTCGTTTGACGCTGCTCTCCCTCTGTCTTTACACTCAAGTTAACGCCGTATGAATTCGGGGCGGTTCCGGTTGCTAAGCGGAGCCTCTGGAGGCAGCGGTCGTGAAAGGCGGAATGTGAGCCCCACAGAGACTACCGACGCGGCCAAGACGGACGCGACCAAGACAGAAGCGAATAACAAAGACATCAAGCGGGAGATTTCGATTGAGATCCCGGCCGCGGAGGTTGCGCGCGAGACTGAGTTGCAGATTCAGCGCTATCAGAAGAGTGCGCGGCTGCCGGGGTTTCGGGCGGGGCATGTGCCGGCTTCGATCATCAAGCAACGCTTTGGGGATGGTTTGAAGAACGATGTGGCTGAGGCTTTGATCCCGAAATACTTTCGCCGGGAAGCGGAGAAGCTGGGGCTGATTCCAGTTTCGCAGCCTCGGGTTACCGATCTGCACATTCATGATGGCGAGCCGCTCACCTTCAAGGCTTCGTTTGAAGTGCTGCCGGAGATTCAGGTCGAGGGCTACAAAGATCTGCGGGCTGATAAGCCGGAGATTGCCGTCACCGATGAGGAAGTCGAGCAGGCGCTCGTCGGCTTGCGCGAGCAGCATGCGACCTTTACTACTGTGGAGGGGCGCGTGCTCGCTGAGGGCGATTTCGCCCAGGCATCCATGGACGGGAAACCCAAAGATGGTAAAGACGTCGCGGACGCCAAAGCCAATCCTGTACACATGGACGACGTGCTGATCGAAATTGGCGGGAAGAACACTGTGCCGGAGTTTTCGCAGCACCTTACTGGCGCTTCGTCCGGGGACGAGCGGACATTTGACGTAAGTTATGCCGAAGATATTGCCGACAAGCGTTTGGCCGGCAAGACTTTTGTCTATACCGTGAAGGTGAATGGCATCAAGCAGAAGAGCCTGCCTGAGCTGAACGACGACTTCGCCAAGGAGTTGGGCGAGTTTACCAGCCTGGAGCAGGTTCGCAAGCAGATTCGCGAGAATATTGAAGCCGAGAAGCGGCATACGGCCGAGCATGCGGCGAAAGACAAGCTGGTGGCCGAACTGGTGAAGCGCAATGATTTTGAGGTGCCGGAGTCTTTGGTGGACCGGCAGATTGATCTGCGGCTGGAGCGCGGGCTGCGGGCCCTGGCGGCGCAGGGCATGAAGATGGAAGACCTGAAAAAGATGGACCTGCCCCGGCTTCGGGCCGGGCAGCGGGAGCAGGCGGTGCATGATGTAAAGTCTTCTTTGCTGCTGGAGCGGATTGCGGACCTGGAGAAGATTGAGGTCGGCGAGGAGGACGTGAACCGGGAGTTGGAGGCTCTGGCTCGACAGGCAAAACAGACGTCCGAAGCGGTGCGCGCTCGTTTGACAGAGGATGGGGGCCTCGATAGAATCCGAATGAGAATCCGCAGCGAGAAGACCCTCGAATTTCTTTATCACCAGTCCGCGTAGTTACTTT
>JBAUVZ010000153.1:0-2496 GCA_049583505.1 Candidatus Sulfotelmatobacter sp. | reverse complement strand
ATTTTGCTGCAGAATCTGCGGCAAAAGGTAAGAATCGAACAGGGAAATAGCAGGGCAACATCAGGGAGTTCATTTCCTGATGGCATTCCAGAACAGGGAATGTATTTAGCCTTGGAGGTGTCAATCGTGCGGCACGATGGCAAACCTGGAAGTCCATCACAAACAGTTTCGCACCCACTCGGGCGACGACTCCGAAGAAAACCTCATCACGCTCTGTGCGAAATGCCACGCCGACGTCCATCGCGGAGGACCGGGACGGCCACAAGGAAGCGCTAACTTAAGGATAGCTGAAAGCCGATTGCCAAGCTTCAGGAACGCAATGGTAATGGGCGCGGAGGACGGACAACGGAGGGGCTGGGCGCGCAAGGTTGCCAACAGCAGGGGCGCAGTCCAGCGGATTCATAGACGGCGGGCCGACGGCCACCCCCTGGGCACAGGCAACGGGTCGATCCCAGAATCCGCAAGGCGGGGCTAGGGACGATTGAGTATCTTCGACAACTCCTGCTCGATCTCCCGCACGCGGCTGGTGCGCAGTTCAATAGCGGCTCGGTCTAGGGCGCTGTTACCGCCTCTTCCCGCACAACAGGCATTCATGTCCCGCAAATCGGTGATTTCTTGTCGAAGGATGGAGAGGTCTTCCGAATTGAAAGGCATCGCTTTGGATCATACGCCTTAACTCGGGAAAGGTCGCACAGATCAATGAGTGCAATCGCGATCCTTCGCCAACATTGGGATGACACGCCGACAACTTCGCCGCCTAGCGTGAATTGACCCGTTCCTGGAGGGAGGACTAGACTTTCGTGCCGGAGGTGTTCCATGCGCTGTTTGCTCAAGGTTTCAATCCCTGTGGAGACAGGCAACGCCGCGATCAGCGACGGCAGCTTGCCCAAGACCATCGACTCCATTCTCGCCGACCTGAAACCTGAGGCGGCCTATTTTGCGGAAGACAATGGCAAGAGAACTGGATTCATCTTTTTCGACCTGAAGGACACGTCTCAGATTCCAGCTGTAGCGGAACCGTGGTTTCTGGCCTTCGACGCCCACATCGAGCTCCACCCAGCCATGAACGTTGACGATTTGAAAAAGGCCACGCCAGGTATCGAAAAGGCAGTCAAGAACTATCGTCGAGTCGCCCGCGCAAAAGCTGCCTGAGTTAGGGTTCCTTCTGAATTCTCGGCCCTCGAAAGAGGGCTTTTCTTTTCTGAGCAAGCACGTCCACGAGGGCACTTACCGACACTACTGGAAATGCGCGGCGGGCTCATCCCTGTCAATGAGTGAAATGGCGATTTTGCGACAGTTACCAATTCGTTCAATTCATCAAGGCGAAGAACGAAATACAAATCCCCGACCAAGCAGAGCTTGAGCGGCGCACCCCGGCACCTGGGGCATCCATCGGGATGAAGTCAAAATCAGGTCGGCCTTACGACGAGAACATCTGCGTCAGATGAGTGATGCGCAGCAATTCCACTACGCCAGGTGTCATGTTGGTCAGTTCAAGGATGCATAGCCCTTGCTTGATTGCGGACGCCTTGAGGCCAACCAGCGCTCCGAGGCCCGCGCTATCCAGATGTTTTACATCTCCAAGGTCGATAATGATGCGACCACCAACAGGAATGAGGGGCCTCACCAGTTCTTTTATCTCACCCGCGGTGTCACTGACCAGCTCGCCATGACACTTGATTGTCGTCACTTGATTCCCGTTTTCATCTTTATCTTTCGACTTCTCAAGTTCACAGTGGAACGAACCATCTCGTGCCATAGGTCCGCCGTCTCCTTTAGCGAGTGATGAGCGCCTGACCGACTTGGACAACTCGAGACCTGTTGTCTACCGCGCTGTGTCACTCGCACGGCGCTGCTCGAGCCGCTCGACCACGCTATTGAGATCGGGATAGCCGGCGCCAAAGCTCCGTGTGAACCAGTTCCCGCCGCGCTCGGCGATCCTCTCGCCGTCAGCGATGACCTCGAACTGACCGGTCTTCCCAGGCGTAATGACGGCTTCAATGTCGAGGCGCTTCTTGATGAGGGTCACGAGACTCGTGACCTTGGCCTTGTTGTTCTGTCACGTCGGGCAGTGAACGATCTCGATCTTCATTCTGTTCTCCAATCTACCTCCGCTAGCCACCTAGTGGCTCAGTCAGTTCGTCGGGCGATGGGGATCGTAAATTAAGACAACAATCCCGTGATTTTATACGATGGTTGATGCAAACAGGCATTAGTACTCAAAACTCGGTTGATGGGTCAATGAGCGATATCGCGATTTAACGTCAACTACGAGCCAAGCCTTCAGTTTCTGACAGGCCGATCAATCGCAAATGGCTCGGTTACTGGTCGTAAGGGCGTGATCCAGGCATAATCCGCAGTCGCAAGGTTCATTGCTAGCGCCCGTGATCCACTGCAGGTGCTAGTCTGACGTAGTGACCGATGAACAACCGCGACACACAGGCGACTTGGAAGTATCACGATGGCACGAAGCACTCCTACTGGAGTATTCGTGAC
>JBAUVZ010000152.1:0-5665 GCA_049583505.1 Candidatus Sulfotelmatobacter sp. | reverse complement strand
CGGCAGAAGACACCGAAACTGCGGTCTTGAGGCGAAGTCGTCGTATCGGTGAACTAACCCGCCAGCTGTTCGATGAAAAGTCCCTCGCACAGCTCGCGCAGGATGTCCGCAACGTCCTCGTTAGTATCACACTCCGGGATTAGGTAAACTGTCGGTTCCTGAACCAGTTCCCGCAACGTCAATGTGCGGCTGGTTGGATCAGCCACGTTCGGCCAATCCAGAAAGGGTTGCCTTGGCTTAACCACGATGGCCGATCGGTTCAGGGTGGCCACGATCTCCTCCATTCTCACGCGGCGCGGCATTCGTAACGGCTGTGCAACCCGCCCACCTGCGGAATGGCGATGATCGCACCTTGCCTCATGATCGCCCGCGGCTCAGGAGCGTCCTTCTCCAAAGCCAGGTGCGTCCGCGACCGGTGACAGTATGCCACATAATTCCTCAGCATCTTGCGAAGGTGTCGCTGATTTAGAACCACAATATGGTCCAGACACTCACGTCGAATCGGGCCAATCAGCCGCTCAGCGAATGCGTTCTCCCAAGGACTCCGTGGTGCGGTGATGATCTCTTTCATCCCCAACGATTGAATTCGGCGCCGAAACTCGTTGCCATAGGTAGCGTCACGGTCGCAGATCAGGTACCGGGTAGCATCCCGATCGGCGAAGGCCTCGACCATCTGTGCGCTACCCATTGGGCGCTCGGATGTTCCCTGACTCCGAAATGAAGCACCTTCCTTCGCTTGTGCTCTAGAACCAGGAACACGAACACTATCGGCAACCTGATCGTGGGCACGGTAAAAAAGTCGGTCACAACGATTTCCCCGACGTGGTTCTTCAGGAAGGTCTTCCAAGTCTGCGACGGCGGCCGTTCGACGGTCTGCAAGACTCGAGACACGGTTCGTTCTGAAACCTCGATTCCGAGTTTCAGCAACTCGCCGTGAATGCGGGGAGCTCGCCACAAGGGATTCGCCCGAGCCATGGTTTGAATCAGCTCACGGACCTCCTTGCCAATTGGCGGTCGACCTAACTTCCCACACTTATTCGAGAGTTCCGCCCAGTAGCCCCGGAACCGCCGGCGCCGCCAGCGCACAAACGTGTCGGGGTGAACGACCAACAGCGCTCGTCGCCAGTGCTTCCAAATGGTGGCCAGCGCAATCCAGAACCAGCGGTCGCGAGGGATTAGCCGTGGACGCTTGTTCTTGCGCTTGTAGATAGCCAACTGTTGGCGGAGGGCAAGGTTCTCCAGGGCTACCGCATCATAGCCTCTTCCGAATAGCCAAATGAGCCGAAACAAACCGAGCAGGATTGCGAGTATGTCGCCCGATTCTTCCTGCGAGGCGATTGAAAAGTCAATATGGTTTGGGCGATCTAGTTTTGGCGAACGACACCATCGAACTCACAATAATTTATCCTTGTTTCCCGTCAGGGGCATGACCGTCCCCTCTATCGCCGATGCCCGCTGGCACATCCAGTCTTCGTAGTCGCTCTCGTTCGTGTGGTCGAGCAATACGATTGGGAATCGGTACTCATGCTCGAATAGATCCTCGATGCTGAGTGTTGCTTGTAGTTTTGTGCCGATGCCCGTTGGAGGAAGCGCGTCATGGAAGGTCCCCAAAAGGAAGCCGCTCAGGAAGCCGCAGCGCTTCAGCACTCCGCGATGAAGCGTCCGGTGATTGAGGACCTCCTCGGATGAAAACTGAGCGTTCCCGCGAGAACATGCTTGAAAACAATAATGTTTCTGCGAGTCGCCCTGATGCTGGTTACAAAATCTAAGCCAGGATATCTCGTCCTTGAGCCAATCCGTTCGAAGGCGGAATCGGCGAATGGTTATTGAAGTACTGGCAACGACGCGGACGAGAAGTGCAATCCCGGTGCCGCCTGACATTGGCAAAATTTGCGTCGCCCAGGGCTCGGCAAAAACCTGCAGCGGGGTCGGCAGATGCTCATAATCAACCGGGCAGCCAACGGAGCGCAGCCGGTGAAGCACCTGCCACTGCTCGGGCTGTAGTGCTCTCTTTATCATGATATTTTGGCTGTTTCTTGCAGTTTATGTACTTCCTGTACTTCCTGTACTTCCTGTACTTCCTGTACTTCCTATGCTTCCTGTTGGGATGCATTCCGACTGGAACCATTAAGTTCATCGCACCGGAGGCAATCGCCCACCGGGTTCTGCATGGAAAGGACGTTGTAGGCAGCAGCGAGGTGATGGATGAGTTTGGGAGTCTCGCCAATCAGCTGCAGTTCGTAGCCAGGGCCGTGTCGTTCTGTCCACAGCCCTAGCTTTTTGCGCATGATCCCGCCTACCGCTTTCGGGGTAAGCTCAAGATTCTCATGCCGCCCGAGAAGTATCCCGTTGGCAAGTTTTGTGACCTCGAGCACCAATGCCCTCGGCTTGTGTTCGTGACACAGCGCGAGTAGTGCTTCCAAAATCACCGCACCAAGACCCTGCGACTGCTCAACCTTGCACTGCTCATCAATTTGTGAAAGAGCATCTACAATGCGACCTTGAAGCTCTGGCGATCCTTCGACGGAGGCGCCGAGAATGCGAGCCAAAAGACGGGTGTCGGGTGCGAACTCTGGGCGATCAAAGTGCGAGTCTGCCACAAGCCGGTGCTGAGAAAGGCGGTAGCGCATAAGACGGGGTTGAAATTTTTCTGCCAGTTCCTGCGCTTCGCGCTTGCCAATGCGACGGTACTCGGCCTTGTCTGGTATTAGCCGGAAACTCAGTGCAGATACAGCGACGGGTTCTCCCGTACACACGATGGTCGGGCACTGCACATTGATACAACGACCGTCCCGGAGCAGGTTGACATCGGGCTCGGTGGTGGCGGCTAGCAATCGGGTGAGAGTACGTTCGCTTGGCTGTTTAATAATGAGGGTGGGGGCAAGTCCGGGAGGGAGACTCAGAAGCTCTCGAACGGAAGGTTCTGCCACACGCAGAGGATGCCGACAAAGGCATGATAACAAGTCCACCAGAATGGTTTCGGTGCCCGCCGGCCCCCACACATTCAGACATGGGGCACTCGGAAGGCAGTCAACTACCCAGGTACTCACGATGAAGCTGGTAACCAACAGCGCGGCCGCATCGTCCAGAACCGCATAACGTCTGATCAACTGCGACACATCCGCGGTCAAACTGTCGGTGGTGCCGAAATCCTCCGTCCTGGCCGGCAGACGAAGCACTTCTTCCAGCTTGGAGTCGAGCGTCGCGGCGGTATAGATGCGGCCGTTGCATTCCACCGTTGCCTGGATCCGCTCGTTGCCTTTGTGCCACAACACCAGGAGGTTCTGTCGCAAACGATCGATGGCACTGCCATCGGGGAAAAGCTCCCCTAGGGTCAAGACCTCCTTCGATTGGCTGGCCGCTCCGAGCGGTGACATATGTTCTCCTTGCCCGCATTGCAACCAAACGGGCTTAACCCACGGATGGCCGCATGGAGAATGCTGGCCGTTAGGCGAAATGGCATCATCACGAGCATGAGCAACGCCGCCTGATCCTACGGAAAGCGACCCTTGCCGGTGCGCGCCGCGCAATGCATTGCCTCATCATTAAGGATCAGACCATATTGGTTTTGGGTCGAGATTACTTAGGTAATCGATGCGTGACTAAGGTTGCACCGGGCACGGGAGATGCCCAAGGATCAGTTCAAGCAGGAGGTCGAAAGGGAACTGACCGGGAAGGAAACCGAACCGTGGGAGATTATCTATTTCAAGCTGTACCAGAGCCAGACTCCGGTCGTTGAGCGGGCGGTCGAAACGGCAGCTCTGATATTGGGAAGCGACCGATCCCGAGGCTACTGCCTGGAAATGATCTGCGCGGACTTCCTGGCTGGGGCCAACCTGGACAACGGGATCCGGAGATGCTGCTGTATTCGATGACAAGATTCTTCAAATTCCTGCCCGGAGAACAACGGCAGGCATTTCTGGGAAGCCTGATCGAGAAGGCCTCATGAGCTCGATTTGCCAAAAACTCCCGCCCTTGAGGCTGGATCCCGCGTCGTACGAGAATCTGCGACAGCAGGCTCTGCGTCGCGTTGGCCGGCGGTGTCAATCGTGCGGGGCGATGTTGAATCTGAGGTCCATCAGCGACAGTTTCGCAGTCACTCCAGCCACGATTCAGAAGAAAACCTGATCACACTGTGTGCCTGTTGCCAAGGGGTGGCCGATCAAGGACTGGCAAAGCTCGGCATAGAAGGAAACGGAATAAGGGCTGCCTTGCTGAGGTAAAATGCCTCGAAGGGCCCGTATAAGACGGAGCGCGGTCCAGTGCCGGTCTGGCATTCGCGGCAAATAGTGCTATAGGAGGTTGTGTGGAAGGGTCGGAGAAAGCCTATCTTCCGGGTGAGGTCCGGCTGGCAGGTGCGGACCCTCTTCATTTCGGAGGTGAGCCTGATGTCGGTGCTGATCGGTGGTACGCTGTGTACGTTCGATCGCGACATGAAAAAGCTGTCGAAAATAGTCTGAGAGGCAAGGGCTACGCTGTTTTTTCGCCTTCTTATCGGACGAAGCGCAAGAGATTCGATCGGATCGCCGAAATCGATATAGCGCTGTTTCCCGGGTACGTTTTTTGCCACTTTGACTCGAACAAGCGCCTGCCAATTCTAATGACTCCAGGCATTGTGGGAGTTGTTGGGCGGGGGAAAAAGCCAGAACCAGTGGACGACAGCGAGATCGCCTCCGTCCGAGCCGTTGCGATGTCCGGACGTCCTGTTCAGCCGTGGCCCTTCTTGAGACTGGGGCAGCGGATACGGCTGCAGGCGGGTCCGCTAACGGGGGCGGAGGGGATTTTCTTGCGGGTCAAGGATGAGTACCATCTGGTCGTCTCTATTACTCTGCTTCAACGCGCCGTCTCGGTCGTCATCGAAAAAGATGCTGTTGCGCCGTTGTTCTCTGGCGAACGTCACGCCGAGTTGTTCTAGAGTGAGAAAATCTGTCCCCCCAATAAAGTGGGGCAATGTGAACCGTAGTTTCCGCAACCGCGATTGTGCGCGAGAGGGCGGTAGCTTGTCCCGGCCGCCAACAGGTTCTGTGCAATGTGCCGAAGGACCTGAAAGCGCCCTCTGGTGAACTTTTTGAGAACGAAACCGCAAGGCATCATCTCTGAATGCAAGAACTGATCATTGAGCCTGGGCGCGCCGAGAGAAATTATTGGCGCGACTTGTGGCGTTACCGCGAGCTCTTTTACTTTCTCGCGTGGCGCGATATTCTCGTGCGTTACAAGCAGACCGTCGTGGGCATTGCGTGGGCGGTACTCCAGCCTTTTCTCACAACCGTAGTATTTACGATTGTTTTCAGCCGTATTGCCAAGCTGCCGCACCCTGTTAGCGTGCCTTATTTCTTGATGGTTATGGCTGCCCAACTCCCGTGGCAATTTTTTTCCACTTCGCTCAGTGGATCCAGCAACAGTCTTATCGGAAACGCCAATTTGATTTCAAAAGTGTATTTTCCACGCCTGATTGTTCCTGCTGGATCGGTCATCACCAGTTTTGTAGACTTTTTGATCACGCTTGGGCTGATGGCTGTGATGATGCTGTGGTATCAATTTGCACCGGACTGGCGGGTTCTAACCCTGCCATTGTTCGTGGCACTGGCGTTTGGAGCGGCGTTAGGAGCGGGACTTTGGCTGTGCGCATTAAACGTGGAATACCGCGACTTCCGCTACATTATTC
>JBAUVZ010000151.1:0-1590 GCA_049583505.1 Candidatus Sulfotelmatobacter sp. | reverse complement strand
GTCTACTTCCAATCACTCCAAGCACATGGGTGATTCCTCGACAGATGTTAGAGCGTACCGGTGGATTCTGCGAAGAATTCAAGGGAACTCAAGCATTCGAGGACTTCTGGATGCTTCTGCTTCTGCGCGAGTTGGGCGAGTTCGTCTACGTTCCCGAGAAGCTGACTCTCTATCGAGTATGTGAAACCGCCAAACTTGCCGACAAGTATGCGCCCGGCCTCCCAATCTTCACCTCTCGGGTTAGGGAGCGCTACGGGGCGAGAGGAAAAGCTCTGATTCAAGCGGCAAAGGATCGTCAATGTAGGTGGCTGCTTTCCAAGACAGCTCATCAAATGAACGATAACAGCAGATGGGGCGCGGTCTGCAGTCTCGCGCGCATCGCCAAGCTTCGCCCTACATACTTCTTCAGCTCCGAGTTCAGCGAACGTTTGTCTCTTCCTCACAATACTAAACGCCTTCGCGATCTCACATCGGTGCTCCCTCGCCCGAGCTAGGAGGGACGAAAGATCTCCGCTCCCGGAAGAGGCGTCCTCCACAGATCAAGGTTCGGTCGAAGATGTCCGCAGAAGTATCAACGATAATCCCCGCGTTCAACGCCGAACGTACCATCGTTCAGGCAATTGACAGCGCCCTGGCGCAGGACTGCGAAGATCACGAAGTCGTCGTCGTGAATGACGGCTCAACCGACGCCACGTCTGCGGTTCTCCAGAAGTATAGCAATCGCATTCAGATCATCACTCTGCCTAACCGCGGTGCAAGCGTGGCTCGAAATGCGGGGGTTGCTGGGTCGACAGGTAGATACCTGGCCTTTCTTGATGCGGACGACATATGGCTACCTGGAAAGCTGGAGATTATGACCTCCGCGCTAAAGCGCAACCCTCTGGCTAGCCTGGCATTTAGTGACTACAGCTTCATAGACGATAACGGAGCTGCCTGTGGTGAATTAGCGTTTGGCCACGCGTTTGCCATCGAAGAACTGGCGAGCGAGCGTTTTCTTCCGGTTTTCTCCTTCGGGACGGGGATTCTGCCCAGCACATGGGTGATACCGCGGCAAGTGTTCGAGCGCACTGGCGGATTCTGCGAAGAATTCAAGCGAGTCGATGGATTCGAAGACCAGTGGATGCTGTTGCTCTTGCGCGAGTTGGGAGAATTCGTCTATGTCCCCGGGAAGCTGACTCTCTATCGAGTTGGTGAATCTGGGAAAAAAGCTGACAGGTATGCGCGCGGTCTTCCCACGTTCGTAGCTCAGGTAAAACGACGCTATGGCAAGTCGGGCAAAGGTTTGATCCGCGATGCTAAAAACGTTCAATGTAGAAGGCTTCTCTCTAAAGTAGCTCATCAGATGAACAACAAAGACCGATTAGGCAGCATTCGTACACTTGCCCGTATAGCTAGACATCGGCCTGCTTACTTTTTCGGCCCCGAATTCACTCAACGTCTACTTCTTCGTCACAATATGAAACGCCTTTGGGATCTCGTCGCTGCACCGCTCACGAAATAAACCTCCGCGCAGAGCGTTCTAGTACTACACGATCTACGAAGTACGACCTCGGCTACTCGGAGCGCAGCGATCATAGCGAATTGTAGGTC
>JBAUVZ010000150.1:0-5248 GCA_049583505.1 Candidatus Sulfotelmatobacter sp. | reverse complement strand
TCTACTTTGCAGAGCAGCGGAACTTTCTATTTTGCGTTGACATCGCGCGAGGGACCGGGCCTAAGCTACGCCCTGTCGCTGGCTTTCGTGGCCGAGACCTCGAATGCACGGCGCTTCAAAATCGCATTGCTGTCGGATAGTTTAACTGTTAAACTATCCAACAGAGGATTGTCATGGAGCTGGTCACGGTAAAAACAAAGTTTCAAGTCGTCATTCCCCAGAGCATCCGCAAGCGAGTGCGTCTGGACATCGGGGACTTGCTGGAAGCGTCCTTCGAAAACGGCAAAATCACCTTTACCCCGAAAACGGTCATCGACCGGCATCTGGCCGAGGGGATGGAGGACCTTGCCCGGGGCCGCACTCACGGCCCCTATGAATCCTCGAGCGAAGCCATCTCAGCGCTTGAGCGCAGGGCGCGAAGACAGAATAAGAATCCGAGGAAGCGGAAGTGAAAATCAGCTTCACGGAGCGCGCAGACAAGGACTATGCAGCGCTGCTCCCTGAGGTACGAAAGGCTTTCGCCAAGCAACTTGGATTTCTCCTCAACCAGCTTGGACATCCTTCACTGCGCGCGAAGAAATACGACGAGGCGAACGATATTTGGCAAGCGCGGGTAAATCGCAGTTGGCGATTCTATTTTGTGATTCGCGGAGATGAGTACGTCATCTTGTCAATCATTCCGCACCCAAAATAGCAGAGGCATCCCAGAATCTATCCGGAAACGCGCGGATTTGATGAGGCGGCTGTGTAGACTTCTACTCTGACCATCTCCTGAACAGCAGCGCGCCGTTGGTGCCACCGAAGCCGAAAGAATTTGACATGGCATATACCAGCTTGGCTTTGCGGGCGTGGTTGGGGACAAAATCCATGCCCGCGGTTTCGGGGTCCTGACTGACCAGGTTGATGGTGGGAGGCAGGATCTGATCGCGCAGGGCCAGGACGGTGATGCCGGCTTCGAGGCCGCCGGCTCCGCCGAGAAGATGGCCGGTCATAGACTTGGTGGAGCTGACGGGGATTTTGCGCTCGCCAAAGAAGTTTCGGATGGCGTGGGCCTCCAGGGTGTCGCCAATAGGCGTGGAAGTTCCGTGAGCATTGACGTAATCGACCTTGTCGGCGCTGATGCCGGCATCGCGCGCCGCGTTGCGCATAACGCGGAATCCTCCTTCGTGCTCGGGAGCAGGTTGGGTCATGTGGTAGGCGTCGCCGGACATGCCATAGCCGGCAACTTCGGCAAGGATGGGTGCGCCACGCTTCCTGGCGTGTTCGAGTTCTTCGAGCACCAGAATACCTGCGCCCTCACCCATGACAAACCCGTCGCGATCCTTGTCCCAGGGACGGCTGGCTCTTTCGGGATCGTCATTGCGGGTGGAAAGCGCGCGCATGGCGGCGAATCCACCTACGCCCATCGGAGTAATGGCGGCTTCCGAACCGCCGGCAATCATCACATCCGCATCGTTGTGCTGAATGATGCGGAAAGAGTCTCCAACTGAATGAGCGCTGGTGGTGCAGGCAGTGGCCGTGGCCTCGTTCGGTCCCTTGGCCCCGAAGCGCATGGAAACGTGGCCGGCGGCAAGATTGATGATGGCCGCCGGAATAAAGAAAGGAGAAATCTTGCGCGGGCCGCCTTCGAACAGGGCGGTATGTTCGCGCTCGATGATGTCGAACCCGCCGATGCCGGACCCGATATGCACGCCCACGCGCTCGTCGTTTTCGGGTGTGATCTTCAAGCCGGACGTCTTGAACGCTTCATCCGCGGCGGCTATGGCCAGGTGGATGAACCGTCCCATCTTCTTGACTTCTTTTTTCTCGATGAAGTTGAGGGGGTCGAAGTTTTTGACCTCGGCGGCGATCTGGCAGGCGAAATTCGTGGAGTCGAACTGAGTGATGCGGGCCACGCCGCTTTTGCCGGCGAGCACGGCCTGCCACACTTCTCCGGTGCTGTTCCCCACGCCGCAGATCAGGCCGATGCCGGTAACTACGACCCTGCGTCCCAAACTACTTGCCACCTTTCGAATGCTTCCCGATGTAGTCGATGGCGTCCTGCACGGTGCGGATCTTTTCCGCATCCTCGTCCGGAATCTCGATGTCGAAACCTTCTTCGAAAGCCATTACCAGTTCGACGGTGTCCAGTGAATCAGCACCCAGGTCGTCCACGAACGAAGCGCTGGAGGTGACCTCGCCCTCGTCCACACCCAACTGCTCCACGATGATCTGCTTTACCTTCTCGTCAACGGCTGCCATGTTTCTCCTCGCTTTGCTCGATTTGATTTGAATTCGATGCCCGGGATGCAAGATCGCCGGATGCAAGATCCCCCGGATGTAAAGATCGCGGAAAAAGGCGAACGTGTAGTGTAACGGTCCCGGTAAATGACTGTAAAGGAAGCACAGGCTTTCATGAGGCCAGCGCTGTGGTATACCTTCAGCATCCTAAACGTGGCCGCTTGCAGCGGTCAAACCACATGCGTGCTGTCGTACAGCGGGTAAGCCGCGCCCAAGTCACGGTGAACGGAGAGATCGCGGGCAAGATCGGCCTGGGGCTGCTGGTTCTGCTGGGCGTCGGCTGCGACGATACCGAGGCTGATGCCAGCTACCTGGCAGACAAAATCGCGGGCTTACGAGTGTTCGAAGATGACCGGGGAAAGATGAACCGCAGCGTGCAGGACGCTGGCGGGAGCGTGCTGGCAGTTTCGCAGTTCACGCTATACGGCGATGTGAGACGCGGCAAGCGTCCGTCGTTCGACTCCGCGGCTCCGCCGGAAAAAGCTCGTCAGCTCTACGAGTTCTTTGTAGAGCGGATCCGCTCTGCCGGCCTGCGCTGCGAGACCGGGCGCTTTCAGGAAATGATGAAGGTGGAACTGGTGAACGAAGGGCCGGTGACCATTCTGCTGGATTCGGCGAAGGCGTTCTAGATCTATCAACGGTGTTTATCAGCAGTTCATTGGGCGGGCGTGGCCTTGGGTGAGTTTGGTTGGTACGCGAGCACAGCATCGGCGCAGGCGAACCGTCCGGTGACGTGGTAATTGGCGGCGAGAGCGGCCAACGCTGGCTCCGACCAGCGCTGCTCCCTGATGCCGGGCTTGCCCAGGATCACAAGATCAGCGGTGCTTTCTTGCAGCATTTGCTCGACGCGGCCACTTGGCCATTTGCCACTGCGCACCAATTGCGCATATACGAAAGGGTTCGACAACAGCACGGGTCTGCCAGTAACGACCAAAGCTCCCACATTTTCCGAGAGTACCCAATCGTGATCACGAATATAGGCGTAGGCCTGCGGACACTCATCCACGACGCCTTGAGCACTATACAAAGCCCGATTCGCAAGCCCCTGGACGGCAAGAATTACGGCGCATAACACAAGCAGCCCAGTCGCCGCCATAGGCAACCTCTTCATCTTTTGCAGTTCGTACATCCCGACGGCGGATGAAACGCAAAGCGCCGCCTCGACTTCCAGGAAGTGGTTACTCTCTGAGCCGAGTTTCAGTGCTGTAACCGTGCCCAGCAATGCAAAGAGAAGATAAATTAATGGCTCGTTCAGCCGTCGTATGCGAAGAATTCCAACCAAGGTTAACGCGATCAGGATGGATGTTTCGCGCAGAACCTGGGAGAAGTGAGTTCGATAGTTTATCCAGGAAAAGGAGTCCACGTGAGTTCCAAACTGGTGAAAAAGAAACGCGCCGTGAGTACTCCATTGCAGAGCCACGACGGCTGCGCCCAGAACGGCGGCGCACGTCAGTGTTCCCAGTGCCAACTCTCGCCATCGTCTGTGACTGATCAGAATGGCCATGCACGTTACGGGGGCGGCTAGAAACGTCACTTTGCAGAGCAGCGCCAGGGCAAACAGGATTGGGGCGAGCACATGCAGACGAGGGAGGCGGAAAAACACCGCGAGTCCGGCGAGCGCGAAAGCCAATCCCATCAGATCTACGCGCAGAAGCGGCGCCCACTCCTGCACCAGGGGGAGCGTGAGGAAAAAGGCCCCGAAGCTGATGCCAGTCAGCATGCCGTTGGTGAAACTGCCGGCAAGCAGGGCGATCTCCAATGCCACGATCGATGCCGCAACCAGGCTGGCAACCCGGGGACGGAAAAACTCAGGTTCGCGGGAGCTGACCAGAGCCGCCGCGATGTGGTATGGAATCGGGCCGTAGCTATTCAACACAACCGGCCAGGTATGAGGGGCTGGATATGGCGTTAGCCCAGCGTTTATGCGCACCGCAGCGTTGAGGACGTTACCTTCTTCGTAGTCGAACTGGTAAGGCTGCCGGGCCAGCCGAAAACCATTTGCGATCGACGCGATGGCAGCATACGTCAAACACAGAGCGAGCAGTCCGAGGCAGATTTGCGCCGCTCTCTCGAGAACGGCTCTGTAGTTTTTTAGTCGGTGGTCTTGGACAACTGGAGTAGACATGTGCGGCTCAGGCGAGAACTCGTCGAAAGTATACCGAAACGCGGCCGCTGGACTGGAAACGGGATCTCATGCAACTCAAACGCAGTGCTGCGCGATCGAACCTGGAAACTTAGGCAGCGGTTGCTTTCCTCAACGTACAATCAACCGTGAGGTGGAACATGCGTAAGGCTAATACGATTGCGCTCTTCATAATGACGGTCGCAATAATCGCAACGGCGGGATCAAAGATCGAGGGCACAACCGCGCTGAAGGATTTCCAGCCGACGGGAACGGTCGACAAGAAGACTCACAAGAATCAGCAGTACGATCTTTCCTTCGTGGCATTGGGCAAGCAATACACCTGCCGCACAGTCGAGAAGGAGTCCCTGAAAGCGACCGATTTCGTTGTGGGTGCCGACGTGCAATACCAGGTCAACGGCGACAAGGGCAAACTGAAGAACGCCAGCGGCAAACAGGTGGAGTGCACGGTCGTTCGAGTCGCCGAAGTGCCGGCCACCGCGGCGCCAGCCAATCCGCAATGAACCTGGCGTGAGCTAAGAGTCGTCATCGCGCATCGAGGATGGCGTCGGTCACGCGGGCTGCATCTGCTGCCGCTTTTACATCGTGCGTCCGCAAGATGTGCGCGCCCTTGAGAATCAAAGCGGTGTGCGCGGCAAGATTGCCGTATAGCCGGTCCGCCGCATCCGCGTCTTTCCCATCTTTCGCCAGGGTGCGTCCGAGAAACGATTTTCTCGATGTTCCTGCCAGTAGGGGAAAGCCCAGGGACTGTAGGTCCTGAAAGCGAGCGAGCAGCGGATAGTTTTGCTCAAAGTTCTTTCCGAAGCCAAAGCCCGGATCGAGGGC
>JBAUVZ010000149.1:0-6107 GCA_049583505.1 Candidatus Sulfotelmatobacter sp. | reverse complement strand
CTTTTGCTTTCTGTCAGCAGCGTTCAGGAAAAAGACGTACCTGTGCTTCGTGCTGCGCTCGATCATTTCCCCACGCACCATGTCTGCGAACGGCGTCGAGGTTCCCGTGTAAATCCAATTCGTGGCTTGATATATATACCCAACATGTCCATTGGCTGCACCCTCAGACGGCTTCGTGTCCGCGTAGCTAACCAGAATCATTTTCCGATTTATCTTCCGCAGTTCCCGCAAGCAAAGGCCGACGAATTGGCTTTCCGAGTTGCATGGGAGGTCTTCGTCTAGCCAAAGGCGATTCAGTTCGTAAACGTCTTGCGATCTATGTTTGCCACATACGCCCTCGCAAACCGTTTGCGAACATGGCCTGCCAACTGTCAACACTCCCTTGAGTTTTTCTTCAACGATGATTCCAAACGCCCAAGAAATGGGGCACGGTCGGTGCAAATAGTGTTTCTCAATGATCGCAAGCCTTGCCAGTCGCTCGTCGATTCGTGCGAAGAAGCCGCGCTTAATCTTCATAGGGCACCTCCGAGTTCGAGCCTGAGTTGTGCCCAATCCTTGGCTGCCCAGAGATGGCTTCGGTCTGCGGCTTTCTTTGCTAGAAGAGTGCGGTATCCAGCTTCGAGCATTTTCTTGGCAAGGAGTTTGAAGCCGTCCACGCTGCTAATCGGATCAGACCGATTCGCTCGCTTCTCATTGTCGGGTGTCCACGGAGAAGGGGCTTCAGGCTTCTGCTTTTGAGGTTTGGCAGGTTTCCGACCGATGGAGATTTCGTACTTGTTCATCCAAAAGTAGGCTGTGCTGGTGGGGATGCCAAGTTGTTCCAAGATTGGAACAACGCCATCGCCGTCTTTTCGGAATCCCCGTGCGCGGAACTTGTCACGCCACTCGCAGCAAACCCTCCCAAACTCCAAGTTGTATTTCTCGATTTTCTGCCAAGCGGCTTTAATCTCGACAGCCGCTTGTTTTTTCATCGTCATCGCGGATGAAGTCATTGCCGTTCTGACTTTTGCCATTGTGCTTGCTCCCGTGTCGAAGAATTCCTACCAAGGAACCTGTTCGACTGTCGGAGACCGCCTTGCCGCGTTCCCCCACTCACCGTATAGGCGAAAAATGGCACAATCGTCTGGTCGCTAAGTCACTGATCACGGCCTAGTTGTTGGCGAAAATTGTTCAACAAATTGTTCGATCTCGAAGGAAAATAGGGGTTGCTGCACAAGTGAGGGCAACATGAAAGACGACGCATTCGATGATGTGCGATGCCCCTTCAACTACAAGGCTGAACTCAAGCGGGCACGAAGGGCACTGAACGCAAAGGTCGGTAAGTACATTTCTGAGAACCCCACGGAGAGCTATCGAGAATTGGCGAAGGAGTTCCACCTCTCAACTGGCACGTTGAGCAGACTTGCGCGGCGTTACGAGGGTAAGCGCAAGCCCGGACCTAGACCCCGGCAACAAACGCCTCAAATTGACAAAGAAATGAAGCCGCCATCGCAGGCGAAACGCTCACCCGATCTGCCATAATTTCCCAACTCGCCGTTAGACCAGCTTGCCGGGATTAACCACTTAGATACTGTGTGCAATTGTGTATGACCTAAATTGACCAGCCAAGTCACATTCCCGAACCGTATGCTTTAGCCTGTTTTTCTGCGGGGAGAGGGCATTCCCGCGCGAATTTGAACGCGCCAAGGAGACAGGTGGTCAAGCAAACTCTCGGTTTCAGTTCGGCAGTTTTCCGCAAGAAGTTTCGTTCCGCGATGACTGCGCGGAGCTACCGGGACAACGAGATCATTTTTGCGCAAGGGGACAAAGCCGATGCGGTTTTCTATATCCAGAGCGGTACGGTGAAACTCACGATGGCGGCTACCCGTCGCAAAAAAGCCATAATCGCCGTCCTGCCACGCAGTAGTTTTTTTGGCGAGGGCTGTCTGGGAGGGCAATCGCTGCGGATGTATACGGCGAGATCAATTGGGTCATCCAATATCACCCGCTTGCAGAAGGAGAGCACACTTCGCGCTCTCAAGCGAGACCGGAAGTTTGCAGAGTTGCTTAATGCCTATCTGCTGTCTCGCGTTATTCGCGTCGAGGAAGACCTTGCAGATCAGTTCTTCAATTTCAGCGAAAAGCGACTGGCACGGGTTCTTTTGCTGTTTGGGCAGATAACCAAGGAATCAAAGCCGGAGAACCCCCTGAAGGTGAGCCAAGGAACTCTAGCGGAGATGGTTGGCACTACCCGCGCACGGGTAAGCAAATTCATGAGCGCGTTCAAGAAGAAAGGCTTCGTCTACTACAACGGCGGCTTGCAAATAAATAGCGCACTTATCAGCGCCTTTCTGGAAAATCGACCCATGTCAGTTGTCACAAAAACTTAAGACGCGGTGGTTTTGATGCAAAAAGCACTCACTCCCAAAAAGATACTCGCCCTTCGCTGTCCGACTTGTGGAGCCGGTCCGGGAGAGAAGTGTGAACTCAGCACTGGGCAACCGCGCACCAGTCCGCATCGCGACCGCCGATTGGTCGCAAAAGACCAACCCTAGCAACTCAGTGTTAGAAAAGCTAGAAACTTGCGCTGATTTATGCCGCCTCCGCGCCTACGCTGCAATGTGCGCCTTCGGAATCGACGAACTGCGCCAGCACCCCGCCGAAATCCTGCTTCTTGGGCGGCATACTGAACAGAACACCCTTTGCGCTCATGTCCCGATAGAAAGCCTCCACATCGGCGACCGTGAAACCGAGTTCGACTTTTCCTGCTGGATTTTTGTCGGAAGCTGGGTGCAGCGCAAGAGTGGTTTCGCCTGTCACGAACTCGCTCCAGCCCGGCGACTCGAACTTCACCTTTAGACCGAGGACATCACGGTAGAACTTCACCGCTTTATCCATGTCGGCGACAAACTTGATCGCATATTTAAACTGTGTTCCTACCATTTTGACCCTCCACTGAACCGCTGAATGCCAATTATCCCAATAGATGAAGGTTCACCGCTACCTCAATGCCGCGAGTTGCTGCCGGACTTCAGGTGCCACATCCGCGACTGCACCACCGAAATAGACGGGCACAGCATTTCCCCATTGAACGCTGCTAGGGTACAGCGCGGCAAAGTCCCAGAGAATGCCGCTTCGCTGGCAACAAATCGCCTGCGAACTTGGAAATTGCTGGCGAAGTTCCTTCGCCACAAGATGGTCTCTATCCCAGAACTGCGCAACCCTTGGGTCTGAGATTCTTGATTGAACCCATCCGCTTGGTCTTGACCAGTCTGTCGGCAGCATTGGCTCCCATACAACAAGGACGCGAACTCGCATTGACTGATTCTGCTTCAATATCTCCTCAATCGCGGAAGACCCCCGCAAGCAATATGCTCACGTTGGCGATAGCAGGAGCACCAAGCGTGCGCGGTCAGCGGTACTGTTGAACTCTTGTCTAAAGTTCCCGAAGTTGTCCGGCGTTAGGGATGCGAGCGGGGGTTGACCGGGTGGTGTTCCTTTCGATAGCCAGAGATACCAGACGATCAGGAGCGCTGCAACGACACCGACCAGCCAAAACGAGTATTTGACTCTTCGCGTTGTCATGTCTTACCCGGCAATCAAGCTGGCTATCACTTGTGGGAAAAGGATTACAAGAAGGACGATTAAAGCAGCGCACCAGAACAGGGCGATGCTCAGCGGGCTTCGTTTTTGGCATTGATTGCGCCGAACGTACAACTGAATGAAACCGATGCCGAGCAGGACGCCTGAACTGCCGAGCAGCCAAGGACGCAATGACTGCAACCGGGCGCTCGCCCCTGCCAAACCTAGCGCTCCCAGAAACGTGAGAGGCAAGCAGCAAGACAGGGTCGATAGCACAGCGATCACTGCCGCCATGGGTGTTGCTCGTTCTGCCGCTCGCATGCGAATTTTCACTCCCTCCGCTTCGCATCTGAAATCGCTACTCGCAACAATTCCTCTGACGGAATGCTGCTCCGACTTTCATACAGGCGACACGCCAAGCTGGGTACGCTCGCCTGAGGTGGTTCGACATCCTCGCCATTCACACGGATCGTGGGCGAGCCGGGAAACATCAACTCCCTTGCCTCGGCATAGGTTCTTACAGCTATCGACCGGATTTCCGCCTGCAACGATTCGGAGCACAACACCCTCTCGACTTGCTCGACTGCGGGCTGGTAGTTCGGGCAGCCGGGAAAGTACAGAATCTCAATCCTCACAGACTCGCCCCCGCAACCTCTTCGAGTACCGGGCAAGCGCAGGCTGCGTGCCGCCGACGATGATTCAATTCGCGGTTACACTTTCGCAAATCCATTTCTAACTCCGACTCCAAACGCCGTAGCTCTCGCAGCTTCGCCCGGACGTCGGTCAGTTTTGCCCTCAGCAACTCTTTTACCGATTCGCAGGCATCCACTTTCCGCTCTCGAAGCTGGATCAATTCCCAGACCTCGCGCAATGAGAAGCCGAGTCCCTGCATTTGCTGGATGAAGTGAAGTCGCTCGACGGTGCCCTCGCCGTACAATCGGAACCGACCTGCGCTGCGAACCGCCTTGGGCAAGAGCTTGCGCTTCTCGTAGAATCGGATCGCGTCTACGGTCAGGGAGGTGCGTTTCGCGACCTCGCCGATCTGCATCGCCGTGCTCTCAGTTTGATGATTGGTTGCCATGACGAAATCATACAATCTGGAGTGCAGTCCAGAGTCAAGGGGCTAAATCAGTAGCATGACCTCGGTGCCGCAAATATCCCCGACTGACGCTATCCGACGAATTCGACACGTGCAAACCGTCACAATCGTGTGGATGAGTGTGGAGGCTGCGGTATCCCTCTTCGCAGCTTGGCGGGCGCATAGTCCGGCGCTGCTCGCCTTCGGTGGAGATAGCGCCATCGAACTCTTCTCGGCGGTTGTAGTGCTGTGGAGATTTCGTGCCAGTGATGCACACGACGACGCAGAAAGGCGGGCTACCCGTGTCGCGGGAGCCTTGCTGTTCGCGCTGGCTGCCTATGTCGCGGTCACTTCCGTCATAAGTCTGCTGGGCTATAGCGAACCAAAACCAACGTTTCTGGGGATAGCAATTTTGGTCGCAGCCGCCGTCGTTATGCCGTGGCTCGCGAAAGAGAAACGGAGGCTGTCAGGTGCTACAGGCAGTGCAGCGTTGAGGGCGGACGCCGTACAGTCGTCGCTGTGTGCTTACCTCTCGCTCATCGCCTTGGCTGGACTCGCGATTAACGCGATCTGGCACGTAAGGTGGGCAGACCCGATTGCGGCTTTAGTCGTTCTGCCGCTCATCGTCTGGGAGGGTCGGGAAGCCATGCGCGGGAAGGCTTGCGGTTGTTGTTAGGTTCAGGCACCCTCCATATTCTCGTAGTACCATGACCGAATCGCTCGATAGTTGAGATTACGATACTATGCCCCTGCCTGACCCGCAGAAACATCCCCTTTCCTGCTTCTTCTTATCAGGGTACTTGCAGAAATGGACTGATCAAGACAATTTCCCCTCTGGCACGGGTGGTGCTGTGTTCGATAGGTACGAAGTTGTATTCGGCAAGGCTTTGCAGGTGCTTGAGACGACGAAGGAATCTCTTCGCTCCAAAGAGGAGTTCAACTTCGACTCCGGGGATGCCAGTAAGTTGGAGGCTGGAATCGCGACTTTGAGAGTTGTAAATGCCTTGCATTTGATGGGGCATGCCAAGATCAAGTTGATCAAGCCGCCGAAAGGTGAGGGAGCGGCAGACATCACTAGCGAGAAAGCAGGGAAAAAGATTTGCTTCGAAGTGAAGGCTATTACCAAACAGAGCACGGGCGGGGATGGAAAGTTCTTTGAGCAACAACTCTATGACAAAGTGTTCGATTTGATTGGGAAAGCGAAGAACCAGTTGATGCTCTCCGCAGCACAACTGAAATGCGATTTGCGGATCGTGGTCTTCGTAGTGAATTGGTTCTCACAATCCATATACTTAGTGGAGTCAGATTACTTCGACGTCGTTAAGCGACTTGCCACAGAGCAGGATCATAGCCAGCTAAGTGGCATCGACGGAATTCTGTTTGTGACTAGCGCAGGCACTCGGTTTCTCTTCCTCGAAGAAGCAGCGAAGTCGATTGATTGCTGACTCGAATGTTCACGACTACTCTG
>JBAUVZ010000148.1:0-2846 GCA_049583505.1 Candidatus Sulfotelmatobacter sp. | reverse complement strand
GAATTGCATTCGGCGCGACGAAAGTAATTTCCGATGAGCTCGATTTTGAGGTGCTGGAAATGAGTCGCTTCATCGACCCACAAGGCCACTTCCGGACCGCGAACTTTGCCGCCTTCGTATCCCTGCGGCCCAGCCTGTGGAGACGAGTTGCCGCCCTGGCCCGCAACAGTCGCAAGGCAGCGCGGGTGCTGGGCGAGCATCTCGAGCGCTACCGGCAGGAACTGAACCAGTTATCCGGCCAGGAATCACGCCACGAGTCAGAAAAGATGGCTGCCTCTTCTGCCGCCGCGCGTCCTACGCCCCAGTCTGTGGCCACTAGCGGGTCGAATGCCGGGGGTCGAGAATGAGAGTACTCATGAAACTCCAGTTGCTGGTTCTGATCGTTCTGTGTGCGGCGCTCCGCCTGGCTGCGCAGTCGACCGTCGCTGAAGTTTATGCGGAAAGCTTTCGCCAGGGCTCGACCCGTGTCGTGGAGGAGAGTTTTGAGGTCAGGCTCACGCCGCAAGACCCGGTTTACCGCGAGCGCCTCAAAGATGCGCGTGGGGAGGACAGGTATGCGTTCTCGATTACTCCGCAGGGCCCGGTAGGTGACACCGAGATCACATCCTGGCAGGTAAAATTAGTGGACCTGCACCACGCCATTTTCGACAACGTTCTGCTGGCGTCGCAGGTGCCCTCCGATGATCCGAAGACGGAGGCGAAAAATGCGCTGGGGCGCCTCGAGCCTCGCAGCTTTGCGGCCGTTCCCCTTGGCGCGAAGCGAATCATGAAAATAGACAGTTTTTATGTGGTGCTGCAGGTGAAGGCGTATCACTGCACTCCACCGGATTCTCCTTATCTTGACTCAATGACGGTAACTGTGGAGTTCAGGAATACTGACCCGAGAGAGACTCAGGGGGCAGGGAAATAGTGTTCCAGTGCCTGAGTCGACACCCCGGCACGGGCCGGGTCTGAAGCGCATCCTTGGGGGAGTTCATCTAAAGGGGAGTTCATCTAAACCTTGATGGGAATCGCCGGACAAATCGCGATCGAAGACCGCAGCCAGTCCATTCCCGCGACCATGCTGGCGGCGGTTTACCGCGGGGTGAATGATGTCCGCCTGGAGACGGTCCCCGTCCCCGCGATTGCTGCCGGAGAGCTGCTCGTGCAAGTGCATACCTGCGGGGTTTGCGGCACGGACCTGAAGAAGATTGCCTCCGGATCGCATTCGGCCCCGCGCATCTTCGGCCACGAAACCTCGGGCGTGGTGGCTGCGGTAGGCGCGGGAGTTCGGAAGTTCCAGCCTGGCGATCGAGTTGTTGTCTTTCATCACATCCCCTGCCGCCAATGCTACTACTGCCGGCACAAGACTTTCGCGCAGTGCCCGACTTACAAAAAAGTCGGATGCACTGCCGGGTTTGAGCCCTCCGGCGGGGGCTTCGCGGAATACGTCCGAGTGATGGATTGGATCGTCGAGCAGGGAACGGTGAAAATCCCGCAAGGCGTCTCGTTTGAGCAGGCCTGCTTTGTGGAGCCAGTTAACACGTGCATGAAGGGGATCGAAGCCCTGCGCTTAGAACCGGGCGAAACCGTGCTGGCCATCGGACAAGGTCCCATTGGCATCATACTGAGCGTCCTGGCACGTAAGGCAGGGGCCACGGTTATTACTTCCGATTTGTATCCCGAGAGGCTTAGAATAGCTAAAAGCCTTGGATTCGGGCATACAATCGATGCGTCGCAGGATGATGCAGTTCGGGCCGTGCGGGAGCGGACCGAAGGTCGTGGCGCGGATGCCGTGATTCTGGCGGTGGGCAGCAACGGCTTGATCCGTCCGGCCATGGAGGCTGCCCGTCCCGGCGGCCGGGTATTGTTGTTTGCGCAGACGCAGCGTGGAGAAGTGGTTATAGATCCGGCCGCGATTTGCGTGGATGAGAAGGCGCTGGTGGGCTCCTATAGCGCCTCTGTGGATTTGCAGGAGGAGTCGGTTCGTTTTGTGATGAATCGTGAAATGGACTTGGAACGGCTGATTAGCCACCGGTTTCCGCTGCAAGAGGCTGCGCGGGCGTTGGAACTCGCGGCTCATCCGCAGCCTGCATCAATGAAGATCGTGATTCAGCCAGGCAGTACTTGGAAACGTGAGGCTTGGGAAGGAAGTAAGCAGTGAACGGAAAAATGACGGCTGCCGTCCTCTACGGCAAAGAAGATCTGAAGATTGAAAGAGTGCCGATTCCTCGCGTGGAAAAGGGCGAGGTCCTCGTCAAAGTACAGGTGGCGCTCACCTGCGGTACCGATCTCAAGGTTTATCAGCGCGGCTACCACGCCCGCATGATTGTGCCTCCCGCATTGTTCGGTCACGAACTGGCCGGAGTGATCGAGGAAGTCGGCGAGGGCGTACACAGCTTCAAGAAGGGCCAGCGCGTGGTGGCACTGAATTCCGCTCCCTGCCAGATGTGTTTCTATTGCTCCAAGCACCAGGAAAATCTGTGCGAAGACCTGCTTTTCAATAACGGTGCCTATGCGGAATACATCCGCGTCCCACGCCGCATTGTAGAAGCCAATATGCTCGTAATTCCGCCCAATGTCAGCTTCGAAGACGCGGCCATGACCGAGCCGCTGGCCTGCGTGTTGCGCGGCCTGCACGAAACCGGCGTCGAAATCGGCGACACGGTTACCATCATTGGCGGCGGCCCCATCGGACTGATGTTTGTGCAGGTAGCGCGAGCCATCGGTTGCAACGTGGTCGCCGTGGTGAAACGCGACGAGCAGGTAGTGGCCGCCAAACACATGGGCGCGCATGAAATTGTGCAGACCACCAAGGTGCCGGATGTGGTGGAGGCGGTACGCGCGCTGACTCCGCAGAAACGCGG
>JBAUVZ010000147.1:0-25008 GCA_049583505.1 Candidatus Sulfotelmatobacter sp. | reverse complement strand
GGTCAATGCATTATGAGGGAGCGGCCCTGTTCCGTGATTAAGGGATATGGAGCAAGAGGCAGAGGAGAAGATAGGCAAATCGGCTGAAGAATGACACTTTACCTTGAGGGAAAGACTCCGTTGAGCGCGATGTTCTTTCCCTCAAGGAGGCAACTGCATGAGTCGCGACATCAAGTATATCGGCATGGACGTGCACAAGGAAGCGGTGGTGATCGCTGTCCTCAATGGCAGTGGCAAGCTGGTGATGGAGTCGATTGTGGAAACCAAAGCCAGCAGCATTCTGCAGTTTGTCCACGGTCTGCGGGGCGAGTTGCATGTGACCTGGGAAGAAGGGACCTGGGCGGCTTGGCTCTACGATCTGCTGCAACCCCAGGTGGCGCGAGTGCTGGTCTGCGATCCGCGGCGCAATGCCTTATTAAAGGAAGGCAACAAGAGCGACAAGGTGGATGCGCGCAAGCTGGCCGACTTGTTGCGCACGGGAATGCTGCGACCGGTCTACCACGGCGAACACGGACTGCGGACGCTGCGCGAGTTGGGGCGCAGTTATCAGACCATCAGCCAAGATCTGAACCGGGTGATGAATCGGATCAAAGCTCTGTATCGCGGCTGGAGCATCCCTTGTGCAGGTACCCAGGTGTATGCTCCGCGTTATCGGGAAGAGTGGCTACACAAGATCGAGCATGCCGGCGTGCGCCGGCGAGCCGAACTGCTCTATCAACAGTTGGATGGATTGCAGGGATTGCGTCGAACCCTGCGTCCTGAGTTATTGGCGGAGAGCCGGAAACATAAAGCCGCGAAACTGCTGTGCCAGATTCCCTGCATCGGTCCGATCCGAGCCGCCCGCTTGATCGCACTGATGCAGACTCCGCACCGGTTCCGCAGCAAACGGCAGCTCTGGACCTATAGTGGGCTGGGCATTGAGACCCGCGACAGTGCGCAATATCGCTACGTGCACGGACAACTGCAACGTACGAAAAAACCGCAACAGATTCGTGGCCTCAATCAGAATCACAACCACGAAATGAAAGAGATCTTCAAGGGAGCCGCGACCCGAGCCAGCTGTGGGGTGGGTCCGTTACGCGACTTCTATGTGGCCTTGCTGGAGAAGGGCATGAGGCCCGAAATGGCGCGGCTGACGTTAGCCCGAAAGATCGCGGCCATTGCTTTAACACTCTGGAAGAAGGAGGAACGTTTCGACGCTGAACAACTGAAGCCGCAAGCCGCTTGAGCGTTGCACAGAACTCAGTTGGTCTCCCAGGTTTCACGCCTCGGTGGTGACCCATCGGTTCTGGCGATGCTCGGGTTCGAGGGAGAGTATCCATGCGCTCATTAGGCGTTCCGGTGCGGATGACAGCACCCAGTCTCCGGGTCAATCCTATGCCCCCTCGGATAACCCAAAAAAGCCATAGGCCTCGAGCCTCACATAGGATGATGGTTGGCACTTAAGCCAACGGTTGGCTTGCGCAGCTTCGCAACGAATGGTGTCGGGACCGCTGCATGAAACCACTCAAGGGAGACCAGCAACTGCGATCCGTATCCCTGCCGTACTCTGTGGGCGCTCCAGGCGGTAAAAGCAAAATCCTCTCCACGAAGAAGAAGAGGGTCCTGGATGCAAGCACCGATCCAGGTCTCACGGAGAGAGGTGGAGAAGTGTCCTTGCTTGACATCCTCTCTCATAGGATGAGCGTAATAGAGATTTTTCGCCAAGAACCCGCTTAACGTATTCGCCAACTCCTCGCATTGACTTGCTCTACACGTACGCCTGACATTTCGGCCCAATGAATACCTTCGGTTACAACAGCCTCGGGCAATTGTGGTTGAATTCAGTCGGGATGGCTGAAATGAGCCACCCCTGTTCTTGCAACTTTTTCCCCGCTTCCGATTTAAAATACAATAGAGACAAGGGGTTTTATATGCGTTACATGAAACATCTTGCATTGCTGGCAGCGCTGATGTTGCCGCTTGCGTACTCGCAGGCACAGGTTGAAGCGGGAGTTGGCGTTGGAAACAACAACCCGGGCTACGCTGACCAGGGCCAAGACAATCAAGCCCAGCCTAATCAAGGACAGGCCAATCAGGGTTATGACCGGGGCTATGACGAAGCAGGACCGGGATATGTTAACGCTCCGCCGGTCTGCTCGTACGGTTACTACTCCTATTATCCTTATGCTTGTGCACCATACGGCTTCTACGGTCCGCAGTGGTTTGCGGGTGGAGTATTTATCGGTGCCGGGCCGTGGTATGGCTGGGGCCATGGTGGATACTGGGGTCGTTCGGGGTATTGGGGTCGGGGCGGATACGGGCGCGGTTACGGCGGGGGTTACGGACGAGGCTATGCGCGCGGCGGATACGGGCGCGGCTATGCCGGTAACTATGGCCGCGGCGGCTACGGACACGGTTACGCCGGTGGAAGAGGATTCCAGGGCGGCGCCGTTCGTGGTGGAGGCGGTTACCATGGCGGCGGCGCGGTTCGCGGCGGTGGCGGATCCCATGGCGGAGGTGGTTTCCACGGAGGTGGCTCCCACGCTGGTGGCGGGTCCCACGGTGGCGGACACCGGTAACGGACTCTGAGCTCGAAGGATGACAATGGCTGGCAGCACGGCGCTGCCAGCCGTTTTTCTTTGGCGTACCAAGGTTCCCAACCCAGGAGTGACTGGATGCAATTCCTATGGAAACGACACTTTTCACACTCCTTAGAATCAACGGCCCAGGGTCCTCAGTCGAGGAGGTTTCTGGACTGACCACATCAGCCAAGCGGGTTGGATTGTACGCCCGCGTCAGATCCCACAACGGGCATCAAGACCCTGAGGTGCAACTGCGCGAACTCCGTGCCTTCGCCCAGGCCCGTGGCTGGACCGTCGCTGGCGAGTATGTGGATCGCGGCGTCTCTTGCTCCAAGGATCGTAGGCCCGAACTGCAAACCCCTCAATGAGCGAAATCGCCTGATAACAACAGCTAGAATGAAACCTCCCAACGTTCCGCTCAAATAGCGGGATTAAGACCGGAGTAGCGAAGATGGTCAACCCCAGCAGGCGCGACTCAGTCGCCAGAAAGGTCGTCGCCGCCGCAAGATCAATCGTCACCTATCAGATCGGTCTTCCTGAGGGCTGCCGACTGATGCAACGGAACTTCATCTGGCTTGCGCCCTACGAAAAAGATTTGCCGACGATATTTCATGAGTACTTGGGGCAAGTAACGGGGTTGCCGCTCGGCGCGGAGCGGCTGCTTTGGGACCGCAAGGTTCTTCAGGAAAAGGACGTAGCCCTTGAAGCTACGAACCAGCGATTCCGCAATCAAATCTTCGATACATGTTGGGCCTTGATCGACCGCTTTGCTGAGCCAAAAGTCAATGAGTGAAATCGCCTGGTTACGTAAGCTATGAATTAGTGAGTTGGCGGCTTTGCTTACTGCGGTAAACCGATGTTGTGCAGCAGGTCACCGAAGCGCAGTCGGAGTGCGGATCGGCCTGTGATCGGCATAGGGGGAAGGGTCATCCCTTCTCCCCTGCCACACCACCGGACATGCGGGTCCGCATCCGGCGCTTGAGGTCGGTGAACCTAGAGCGCGGCGAACAATCGTGGAACGCCGAGCAAGTCGAAGTAAATGGGAAAGGCGTATTGCTAAGCCGGACTCTTCGCCAGCCGCCATGGAACCCATGGGGACTGCCGGCGGTTTGAGCCGCGAGGTCAATGCCGATGTTCCGTTGGCGCAGGTTCACTCGTTTGTTGTTGTTTGGTGTAATACTGCTCGTCAAAGGACTTGAATTCTCCCATCAAGTTTTTGTTACGGAGGAAAGTCTCCATGTGTTGCCGATCCTGATCTTCGCTGGTTGGCCTACCGAACTCGTCGACGTACATATCCATGAATGGCTTTCCATTCTTCATCCGTGCCCGCAAGAATGCCCGCAATCGGCCCAGGTATTTCCTCTCAAGACGCTCACTAAACGCCCTGAGTTGTAGTTGTTCGTCTATATGCACAGCCGACTCACAACCTTGCACAGCCGCAATCAGCCCCAGTAGCTCTTCGACCGGTGTCTCCAAGGTTATCTTGACCTCCGCAACAGCACCCTTGTTGTTGTCGTTCCTTGCCGTGATGTTCGCCAGATCAACTAACTCATCACAGGTTTTATTGGGGAGAACTGCTGTCTGGGCACGGGCCGCCACTACTAGACCAAGCAGTATGAGAAATCGTTTCATGAGCCTTTGAGAATGTTGTAGGCAGCAAATATCTCCGCCCGGAGATGAAATGACAACGGTGATGTTTTTGTTCCCATTGCAATCCCTATGCATTTTACACAACGAGAACCATTAACTGAAATTGAACGCTCGTTCTAGTACGAGGTCAAGCCGCTATCGTTAAGGAACCAGGGTTTGTAACCTGCGCCGCAAAAGCGAACAATTTGCAAACATGGGACTCAATTCACTCTTGGGGCTACCGTGAAGAAGGCACTCACCGAATCGAGACTGGCGAAAAATCGCCATCTCTAACAATGTCGGCGGTGTCAAGCATTTTTCGAGCACACTACGGCATGCACTCGGTGAAGAGCGCCATTTCGCTCTGGTTGATGGGGTGCACTTCCCAGCGACCGATCCCGAGGCTACTGTTTGGAAATGATCTGTGCGGACTTCCTGGCAGGAGCCAATCTCGACCATGGAGATCCGGGGATGCTCCTGTTTCTCGATGAAGAGATTCTTCAGATTTCTGCCCGAAGAGCAGCGCCAGGCATTTTTTCAAGGCTTGAGCGAGAAGGCGTCATGAGCCCGATGCCGTCCGAGCTTCCCCGCTTGCGGTTGGATCCGACGTCTTACGAGAGTGTGCGGAACCAGGTTCTGCGTCGTGATGGCTGGCGTTGTCAATCCTGCGGCACGATGTCGAACCTGGAAGTTCACCACAGGGCATTCCGCAGCCATTCGGGGCGAAGATTCCGAGCTGAATCTCATCACGCTTTGTGGCAAGTGTCACGCCAGGGTTCATGGGACTTGAAAAAGCGACGACGGCATCGCAGTGCACCGCCCAGTACAAGCCGGTTGGTACGGGCCGGCGGGAGCTAGCAGCTTAAACATTCATTCGTCGCGACATGGTAACATTTTGGCCGTGCCCATCAGCGACACAAGCCCTTCCGCACAGGCTCTCCAGCTCCAAATTCAACGGGCGATGCCGGGAGAACAGCGCCTGCTCCTGGCGCTGGAAATGAGCCTGTTTGCTCGCGAATTGGCAAAGGAGGGAATCCGGCGAGAGTATCCAGAATGGTCGGACGCACAGGTCACACGAGAACTCGTTCGGCTGACGTTCCTCCCGGCCCCCGTACCAGCGCGGTTGCGATGACTGTCTCGGAGGTTTTCCACAGGATCACGTCGGCGCTTGGTGAGGCCGGCATTGCCTACATGCTTGCCGGGTCTTTTGCCAGTGCGTACTACGGTGCTCCGCGGACAACACAAGACATTGATCTCGTAATCGCAGCAAACGCGGAGCAATTGCGAAACTTCGTCCAACTTCTCTCGAAAGATGGGTACTACGTGGACCTAGATGCCGCCCTCGAAGCTCGCAAGCAACAATCCTTATTCAACGTGGTTGATATGGCAACGGGCTGGAAGATTGACTTGATCATCTGCAAGTCCCGTCCCTTCAGCGAAGAGGAATTCCGCCGACGCAAACTGGTCAATCTACAAGGTAGTCCTCTTTTTGTAGCGAGCGCTGAGGATGTGGTCGTCTCGAAGCTCGAATGGGCGAAACTGGCACAGTCCCAAAGGCATATTGAGGACGTTGCAGCATATTAAGGATGCGATGGGACTCGCTGGATCGCGCTTATCTAGAGAAGTGGATTTTGGAGTTGAGGATCGAGGCGGAATGGAACGATGCCCGGCGCGCGGCTGGAGTCTCCGAATAAAGGACGAAGCTCAATCTTGGCGTTTGGGTTCGCGGCACTGAACGCCAGGTGTTGGTTTGTTCAGCCTCTTCAGGTCTAACCGCTGCGAGCGATAATCGCTGCGGCCAAATTCCCTGCTAACAGGGAAAATTACAGGGAATTTGCGATTTCTTTGGCCCGCGAATGTTGCACTCCGGCTCTCCAAGTTGCACATTTTGCTGCAGAATCTGCGACAAAAGCTAAGAATCGAACAGGGAAATAGCAGGGCAACATCAGGGAGTTCATTTCCTGATGGCATTCCAGAACAGGGGATGTATTTAGACTTGACACAGCGGAGGGAAAAATGACGGCGTCTCGCCTAGCTGGCTCGGTCCCTTTGGAAGTCCCGGGCGAGTGCGAACCGCATCGATTGTGGTCCGAGTAGGAATTGAAGTAAAGCCCCTCCTTGTCTCGAATAGGAATTGTCCGGGGCGGGCTTCGGCAGGCTCAATCATCATCCGGATCAGTCGCCGGGGTCTCTTCTTCAGATTAACGCTTGCAGCAATCCTGACTGACGATTATGCCTGCTCCTTCCCGGATACTGACCAGTTGGTCGCAAGGAACCGATGCATGGCTCTCCTTGTTTCCATTCGGCCATAGAATTTCTAAGTCTGCCGAGGTGGCTGAACCCAATCCGAAGTGCAACCGGGGGTCATTGCAAGAGTAGAAGCTCGATTGGCTCAAGACCTCCTGTGCTTGTACTTTGCCACCATAGCGCGCCAGCACGCGCGCACCAATAGCGCTCCGGTTGGACTTAGTGCCGATCAGCTTCACTTTTAGCCAATGATGGCTTCCCCGGAGGTCATTCCGCAGAAGAGAAGGAGGCTCATTCAGGTTAATGACTAGTATGTCGATATCACCATCATTATCAAAATCACCGAACGCACAGCCGCGACTGGAGTGTTTGCTAGCAACTCCCGGCCCAGCATCGATCAGTTTCCTAAAGGTCCCATTGCCGAGATTGCGCAAGACGGTGCGTGGACACTTGTCAGGATAATTCGGAAGCTGTTTCTCAAGCTCCGGATACACGCTACCAGACACGAAGAAGATATCTGGCCACCCGTCGTTATCGAGATCGAAAATTCCGGTGCCCCAACTGATGTACTGGCTCTCCGTCCCTAGTTTCGCTGCAAAAGTCTTGTCCTCGAAGTTAGCCTTCCCATCGTTTTCGTAAAGCACGTTAGTATCATCAGCGAAGTTTGTCTTGAACAAGTCCAAGTGTCCGTCCAGGTTGTAATCGCCGACCGCCACTCCCATCCCGGCCTGCTCCTTGCCGTCTTCGCTGAGCGCGACCCCACGTGCGATGCCCTCCTCCTTGAATCTACCGTCATGCTGGTTCATGAACAGAAGGCTCGGTGTGGAGTCGCAAGCCACGTAAATGTCGGGCCAGCCATCTTCGTTGAAATCCGCCGCGACCACGGTCATGCCATATCCGGGCCGTGCTCCTGCGATCCCCGCCTGCTGGCTGACATCGGTGAAAGTACCGTCACCGTTGTTCCTGTAAAGAGAATTTATGCCGGGCGTCAGACCGCGCGGGCCGCAATTCACCGGAACACCCTTCCAGGTGCAGTTGACGTTAGCTCCAGGTTTTGGCACATGCTCGAGATCGAACTGCACGTAATTTGAGACAAAGAGGTCGAGGCGGCCGTCCCGGTCATAGTCGACGAACGTACAGCCGGCTCCCCATCGGGTTTGCGCGTTCCACAGGCCAGCCTCCCTAGTGACGTCTGTGAAAGTTCCGTCGCCATTGTTTCGATAAAGTTTATTTTGTCCGTAGTAAGTGCAGAACAAGTCCTCGAACCCGTCGTTGTTGTAGTCCCCCATGCAGACCGCGGATGCCCATCCCACCCCGCCCAACCGAGCTTTTTCCGTCACTTCCGTGAAGGTGCCGTCGCGGTTGTTACGGTAGAGCCGGCTAGTCGTTCCCTCGGGAACCTCCTGCACCCGGCTGCCGTTCAGAATAAAAATGTCCATCCAGCCATCGTTGTCGTAGTCGAAGAAAGCGCAGCCACAGCCCACGGCTTCCAGAATGTAATCCTTATGATCGGCCGGGCCGTAGACCACGGTCTGGCTGAGTCCTGCTTCCTTGGCGATATCGGTGAAATATGCACCGAACGGACGGCTAAGGGAAGCCTGCGTGGCTGAAGCCCGGGTTGAGTGCTGACTCGAGTATTGTCCCAAGGCCGGAAGCAAGGTGCTCGCCAGGGCGCCTCCCGAGAGCTGCACAAACTCACGTCGTGTTAGGGGCATTGGATTTGAAGATGAGTTTTTCAGGGTGCCTCGGTCGCTTTCCTGGCGTCTTCGTCCAGCGCCTGGTCGACGGGTCGGGAGTCGTGGACATCCTGCCGGTACAGCCTCTCAAATTCGACCAGCAGATGCTCCGACTTCTCGACGTCTCCCAGCTTGGCATAGACCCGAGCCAGCTGGTAATAAGCCGCGCTCAAACCCGGATCGTGCTTCACAGCCTGCTCCAACTGCCGAACGGCCGGTCTTAATTGTTTCGAGCTGACAAGCAGTTTTCCCAGCTCGTAGTGCGAAAGTCCGTAGTCCGGTTTGAGCTGGATCGCCGTTCGAAAAGACTCTTCAGCTTTCGCATTCTCATTCCTGCGCGCAAGGAGAATGCCGAGATGGCAATGAAGACGAGCATTCGTCGGCTGCAGCACAATTGCCCGGCGTAGACATCGTTCGGCATTATCGATTTTCCCCAAGTTGGCTAACGCTATGGATTCCAGAAACAACGCTCTTGCCGAGTTAGGGTTGGACTCTACAGCCCGCACAAGATTTTCCTGGGCCTGCTCGTAGCGCCGCATGAAGTAATAGCTGACGCCCGCGAGGTAGTACGGCTCATCCCAGTTGGGAGCAAGGGTTATTGCTTTTTGTGCAGTCAGCAGCGCCTCATCCTGCTCCCCTGCGCGTTGCAGCAGGCGAGTTCGCAAGACTAATATTTGTGGGCTGTCCGGAGCCAGACCCAGCGCCAACTCGGATTCCCGGTCTGCCTCGGGGAAACGGTGCGAAAGGTAGTATGCGCTGGCGCGGAGGTAATGATCGTCGGACGTATTGGGATCGCCAATTATGCTAATCACTTCGTCGGGCTGTCCGGATTCCAAGTAGGCGGCCGCCAGTTGGTGACGGATCTCAACATCGTCCGGGCGGCTACGGCTTGCCTGAAGCAAGTAGAAAGCAGCGTCATTTGGTTCACCCTTCTTAAGAAAAAGCTGACCGACGGCGGCGCTCCATTGAAAGTCAGAGCCGAAACGCTTTCCCGAATCTCGGGCCTCCGCCCGCGCTTCGGTGGCTCTCCCGGCTTCGAGTTGGGCTCGAACGATATTGAAGGCGACGTCCGGGCGCTGGGGATTGAGCGCTCTTGCGTGGCGCAACTGAATGAGTGCCTCGGAAGGATCGTCCAGTTCCAGGAGCACCATGCCCAGGTCGTACACCGCGTTGGCTTGATGGGGATCCAGCTTTACGGATTGCTCAAGCTGCGTGCGTGCCTCTTGCAGCTTGTGTTCCTTCAAATACGCGAGGGCCAGATCGTAATGACCTGAGTACGAGCCAGGTTGCAGTGCGAGTGCCCGTTGGTAATGTTGGATCGAATCGGCGATCGCACCTCGCTGGAACTCAGTCAGTCCTAACATCAGATACGCGTCGGCACATCGCGGATCGATCTGGATGGCTCGGTTGAGCTCTCGCAGAGCGGTGGTCGAGTCTCCCACGGCGATAGCCTCTTGGGCGGGGGCGATGTACGGACGCGCCTCCGCACAACCTGGCGCCGGCTGCTGTGCCTTCGCGCTGGCGGCCATCCGTAGCAGAAGGACCCCAACCAGCCAGACTCGGCCTGCGCGCCGCACCGCGATCGAGCAAGAGCCAGATCGCCGCCCTCCCGATGCTTCAAGGTCGTTGGGAATTCCCGAATTCAGAAGGCTCCGCACCGGATCGAGAATATCACCAAATGGATTCCATCTTGACTGCCCATAGGCTTCTGAGTATTTTATAGGCACTCTCGAGTCCATCCCAGAGACTCTGTTCCCAAAATTCTAGCTGGAGGTGCTTCATGAAGCGCCAATTGCTGTGGCAGGTTTTGGGCTTTGGTCTTGTCGCCGTCCTGTTCTGTGCGGGACAAACCCTTTACGCTGAGGTTACAGGTACGGTGTCGGGAACCGTATTGGATTCCAGTGGCGCCGCCGTCGCCAACGCCAGCGTCGCTCTGCGCAACATCGATACCGGGCTGGTTCGGAATGCACGCACGGACGCAAATGGGAGGTATGAATTCCTGAGCGTTCCCGTGGGCGAAAACTATTCCGTCCAAATCCAGGCTCCGGGATTCCGGACGGCTACGCAAGCTGGGATTAAGCTCGACGTTAACCAGAAGTACCGCGCGGACTTCAGTCTCAGGGTAGGGGCTATCAATGAGAGGATTGAAGTCAGTGCCAATGCCGCCCAGGTGGATACCAGCAACACACAGCTCGGCGACGTTATCAGTGACAAGAAGATGACTACGCTGCCGCTGAACGGCCGCAGCTACATTGACTTGATGGGTTTGCAGGCTGGCGTGGTGCCTGTCGCTTCAGCCGATGCGGTCAACGACCGGCCAGTGTCCGGCAACGGTAATTCCGGACAGGTATCGGTCAACGGCCAGAGGGAATCCGCCAACTCCTTCCTGGTAAACGGTGGCGACGTAGAGGAAAGCGTCAACAACGGTGCCTCGATTGTTCCGACGCTCGATTCCATCCAGGAATTCCGCCTTCTCACCAGCTCCTTTAACGCCGAGTACGGCCGGTTTTCCGGGGCGATCGTCAATGTCGTGACCAAGAGCGGTACCAACGAAATTCATGCTTCCGCGTATGAGTTCCTTCGTAACGACGCAATGGACGCGCGAAATTATTTTGATCCCACGCGCGGCGAGCTCAAGCGAAACCAGTTTGGCGGGACCATCGGAAATCCCATCATCCGCAACAAGCTCTTCTTTTTCGGCGACTATCAAGGGACCCGCGAAGTAGCTGGGGTATCTTCGGGCCTCATCGCGGTGCCTTCGACTTTGGAACGGGGTGGGGATTTTTCGGACCTGGCAACGACTGGTTATGGTGCGTTTACGGGTAGCGTACGCGGTGGCACCAGCCCAACCAATTTTCCGGCCGTGTTGAGCGAGCGTCTCGGCTACACCGTTAACCCCGGGGAAACCTATTGGGCCCCCGGCTGCTCCACATTGGCTCAAGCCCAGGCAGGAGTTTGCGTGTTTCCCGGAGCCAATGGTCCGTTTATTCCTCGGTCCGCCTGGTCTCCTGTAGCTGTGAAGACCTTGCAGTTTTTCCCCACGCCGACCGGAACCAGCCAGGGACAACCTTTCTTTTCCACCTCGGCCTACAAATCCAATGTGCGGGACGACAAATTCGGAATCAAGGTTGACATGAATACGCCTCACGGCGGCAACCTCTCTTTCTACTATCACTGGGACGATGCCACCTACCTGGCCCCATACAATCCGCTCTCCAACGTGCCCGGCTTTGCCGTGGTTACACCCTCGCGCGCGCAACAGGTGGGCGTGAACTATACGACGTTCTTCAATGCGACCACGGTCAACGAGCTGCATTTGAGCTACACGCGCTTTGCTTTCGTGAAGAATGAGCCTCAAGAGGGGTTAGGCGACATAACGAGTTTTGGCTACGTCGAAGGTGGGCTGGGCATCATCCCATCGAATCCCAAGTATGAAGGCGTTGCGTCTATCGGCTTGAACAATACGGGAGCAATGTTCGGCCTGCCCGACGGCGTCACCGGTCAGTACAACAATACTTACCAGGTCACCGATAATTTCACAAAGGTGAAAGGCAAACATACGCTCAAGTTCGGCGCCGACGTCCGCTACCTCCAGGTCAATGAGCGGAACACGTACACTCCCAATGGCTGGTTCACGTTCTCTGGAGGCGAAACCGGCAACGACTTCGCCGATTACCTATTGGGTGCACCAGACATGTTTAACCAGACGAGCTTACAACTTCTGGACTCGCGCACCAAGTACTTCGGGCTTTATGCGCAGGACACCTACAAGGCGCGATCCGATCTCACGATTAATTACGGCCTGCGCTGGGATACCAGCCAGCCTTTCTATGACACGAAGAACCGTATTCAAACCTTCGTGCCTGGAAAACAGTCGAAGATTTATCCCGACGCGCCGGAAGGCTTCGAGTTTCCAGGGGACCAGGGTGTGCCGCGTACGCTCGCTCCCACGCAATACGATCGTTTCGCGCCTCGCCTCGGGATCGCTTATTCTCCCGCCATGACAGACGGACTTCTGGGCAAAGTTTTTGGAGGGCCCGGGAAAACCAGCATCCGACTGGGGGGAGGAATCTACTACACCGCGATCGAGGACCTGACCCTCTTTAACGAAGTCGGCGATCCCCCGTTCGGCCTTTTCTATGTAAGTCCGGTCCCGGTGTACCTGGAAGAGCCCTATGAATCTCGCATCGGCGCTAATCCGGGGCAGCGCTTCCCGTTCACAATTCCGCCGCCGGGAGCTACCGGAATTTGGGACCAGTACTTGCCGATTTCGACCGCTCCTACTTTTCGGACCAATAACAAACTCCCCTATTCGGAACAGCTCAATTTCACGATTCAGCGCGAACTGGCGCGCAAGGCTGTGCTGACGGTTGGGTACGTGGGATCGCGAGGCCGGCACCTGCTTTCAACGATCGAGTTGAATCCGGGCAGCGCTGCCAAGTGCGAGTTGATTACAACGCTTATGCCCCCTGGTCAGGGCTGCGGTCAGTATGGAGAGGACACGATTTACGTCGTGCCCGGCACCGGCGAAACCTTCTATGGCACGCGACCTTATTCTGTGACTTCCGGGCGCGGGCTTCCGGAAGGGCTGCTCGATTTCCAGAGCAACACCTGGGAGGCCACGGAGGCCAATTCGACCTACAATGCTTTGCAGGCGAGCGTGCAGAAGGACGTGGGAAACTCCCGCTTCCTCGGCGCCTATACCTGGTCCAAGTCCATCGACAATTCCTCCGGCTTTTACGACCAGATTGATCCGTACAATCCAAGCGTTAGCCGCGGTCTTTCAACCTTTGATCTGACCCATAACTTTGTTGTCAGCTACAGCTACGATTTACCCCTAGCGAAGTCGGCCCACGGTGTCCAGGGCAAGCTGTTGTCCGGGTGGACGATCACCGGTATCACGCGTTTCACCACTGGTTTTCCAGTGACGCTGGTTGAGAGCGACGACGCTTCTCTTTGCGGTTGTACTGGTGCGGATGTGCCCAACTACAACGGCCAGCCCATTCACTTCTCTAACCCCCGAAAAACCGGCCAGTACTTCGATTCCAGCCCATTTTCTTCTGAAACGCTGGGAATACCGGGAGATTCCAATCGCCGCTTTTTTCATGGTCCCGGCATAAACAATTGGGATTTCTCTTTCCACAAGAGCACGCCGATCACAGAGAAGGTTTCTCTCGAATTTAGGGCTGAATACTTCAATGTTTTCAATCACACTCAATTCAACACTGTTATCGGCGATGTCCTGGCTAGCAACTTCGGTCAGGCGACAGGCGCGGGCGACCCTCGAATCGGACAAGTCGCGCTGAAGTTCTCTTTTTGAGTTGGCGAAGGCGTGATGCCTCCGATGTCCGGCAGAACTCAGTCGCTGCCGTTTAGAAATTTACCTCGTACGAGCAGTCCGGAGAAATTGGAGCGAGCCCATGAGCCTCAGTTCGGGAAAGATCGTCCTCTATGTGGTCGTGCTTTTCCTTTGTGGCGCCTGCTGCAGCGTGTCCGCACAAGTGAACGGCGAGGCCGCCCGCGATTGGCCGGTCGTGATCCGAGACACGCTGCAGCACACTGTGCTCCAGTTTTGGATTGATCATGCCGTGGACGCGCAATATGGCGGCTTGCTGGGGCAGTTAAATCGCCAGGGTGAACCGACAAGGTACGGAAACAAATCGGTCGTGCTCATTTCCCGCTCGCTATGGTCGTTTTCGGAGGCGTACCGCCGCTATCCCGATCCCGCCTATCAAAAGATGGCAGCAGAATGTCTGAAATTCCTTCGCGAGAAGATGTGGGACAAAGAGCATGGCGGCTACTACTTCATGGTCAGCCGGGAAGGAAAGATTGTCGACTCGACCAAGCAACTCAATCCCATGTCCTACGTGATGGAGGGACTGGCGGAGTACGCCCTGGCTTTTCACGATAAGCAGGCGGCTCAGGAAGCCCTCGACCTGTTTCGAGTGATCGACCAGCACGCCCACGATAACGAACATGGCGGCTATCGCATCGCGTTCACTGCGGATTGGCAGTTCATTAAGGATTACAAAGAGGGCCCGAATGCCACCGGATCATTTGGACGAAAGTCCTATGACTGGCACCTCGGCCTAGTGGAAGCGCTGGCAACGCTTTACGACGTCACCGGCGATCCAGAGGTGAAAGCTCGACTGGAAGAACTGTTAGACATCTTCGTGAACAAGATCATCGATTCAGAAGTTGGCTATGGTCGCTACTACTTTTATGATGACTGGAGTGTCGCCGATCGCGACGGTGATTCCAAACAGTGCGAATACGGGCTCGATCTCGAAGCGAGTTGGCTCATCGTAGAAGCGGCGCAGCGGGTTGGCCGCCCCCAGGACCCAAAGATTCGCCGTGCCAGCCTCGCCCTGGTCGATCACGCGCTGCGCTATGGTTTTGACAAAGAACATGGAGGCGTGTACCGCACCGGTCCTGCTACCGAGCCTGCAACAAACAAAAACATGGAATGGTGGCAACAGTGCGAGGCCATGGTTGCCCTGCTCAATGCTTACCAGCTCACGGGCGATCCCAAATATTGGCAATCCTTCGATCTGGAGGCACGCTTTTTCATGGAGCGCTTCGTAGATCATCAATATGGTGAGGTGTACACAGCGCTTTTCCACGACGGCAAAGTCGACGACACGAAAGTCGATCCCTGGAAGGCTCCTTACCACGTCAGCCGAGCTTTTCTGGAGATCATCGGCCGCATGGGGGGAACTCTCTAATTCATATTGAGCAGCGCCGCGGCGGAATTGCATTCTGGGTAGGAACTACCGGACCTCTATGAATTCAGCGACTCGACACGTCGTGCTGCTATTTTCGCTCGCTGTCTGCGGACAAGCCCAGACGATTCAGGTGGATGTTACCCCCAGCCACATGCGCAAGGCCTTCGTGCCGAATCAAACCCTCGGTGCCGGTATCGATCGAATTTCACAGCAGATGGTCGATGCCACCTTCGTAAAGCCGGTTATCGATAAGGTGCTCGAAGCCGGTTGGGCGCCCGTGACCTATCGCCAGAACACCGAACTCTATACCGAGGCCTGGCATTGGAATGCAAAGGGAACCTGGAGCAATCCGCAAGGTAAAGGCTACTTCGTTGGTGACTCGGTTCCGTCCGAGATTATTCGTTACAGCTACGGATATCCCTTGCCGCATCGCGGAGTGACCCGGGACGACGGCACTGAGACTGTCGGATACTCGCGCCTGACTGACGGCGACACAAATACCTACTGGAAGAGCAACCCATACCTTAGTAAGGCGTTCACTGGCGATGACGATTCGAAGAACCCGCAGTGGATCTTTTTCGATCTGGCCAATGTTCAGAGTGTCGACGCAATTCGCATCGCCTGGGCCGACCCTTACGCGCGCCGTTACGTGGTGCAGTTCTTCACGGGTGACGATCCCATTCACTTCCCCAACAAAGGCCTCTGGCAGAACTTTCCCTTTGGTCTGATTACCGATGGGGAAGGCGGGACTCCCACGATCAGGCTCGCCTCGTCGCCAGTTCCGGTCCGTTGGGTCCGCATCTGGATGACCGAATCGTCGAATACATGCGACACTCACGGAGCCGGCGATCGCAGAAACTGCGTTGGCTACGCGATACGCGAGCTCTATATGGGTACTCTGGGTGCCAACGGAGAATTCAACGATATCCTTCGCCACACACCCGATCAGGATCAGACTCCCACCTACTGCTCTTCCGTCGATCCCTGGCATGAGCCTACAGACCTGGATCGGAGTGGCCGAACACAGGTCGGGTTCGATTTGTTCTACACCAGCGGCTACACCCGCGGCTTACCCGCAATGATTCCGATCGCGTTGATCTACAACACGCCCGATGATGCTGCCGCAGAAATCAAGTACCTGAAGAACCGGAATTACGCGATCTCTTATATCGAGATGGGCGAGGAGCCGGATGGCCACTACATGCTGCCCGAAGATTATGGCGCACTCTACTTGCAGTTTGCCACGGCACTGCACAAAGTCGATCCAGCGCTTAAGCTGGGTGGTCCAATCTTTACCGGCCAGAACAAAGACATCGAAGTGTGGGCAGATGCCGAGGGGCGTACCTCGTGGACTGGCCGTTTCATCGATTATCTCAAGGCACATGCCCGTCTTTCGGAGTTGGCCTTCTTCTCGTTCGAGCACTATCCTTATGACCCTTGTCGCTATCAGTGGGGTAGTCTCTATGATGAACCCACTTTGGTGTCTAACATCCTCCAGGTTTGGCGTGATGACGGAGTGCCAGCTAATATCCCCCTGTTCATTACCGAGAGCAACATTTCTTCGCAGGACTCAGAGGCTTCGGTGGACATCTTCGGCGCGCTTTGGCTGGCTGATACCGTAGGTGCATTCCTGAGCGCTGGCGGCGATGCATTTTACTACTATCATTACATTCCTTTCGCCGTAAATCCCGGCTGCAACAACTCCCAAGCTACATTCGGGATGTTCGCCGTGGATGGCAAATACCAAATTACTCAACCCCTCGCACAGTTCTTTGCCAGCCAGCTTGTAAATTTGGAATGGCTGAGACCCGGGAACGAGATGCATGAAGTTTATCCGGCTGAAAGCGACGTCCGCGACAGTGCGGGGCACACACTCGTAACCTCATACGCAGTGAAGCGGCCAGATGAAAAGTGGTCTCTGCTCATTATCAACAAGGACCAGGAAAACGCGCATAGGGTGACGGTGAAGTTTCACAACGCGGACAGCAAGAGCGAGGCTTCATTTACGGGTGAGGTCGACATAGTCACCTTCGGCCGCGCTCAATATCATTGGGATCCCCTTAGAAGAGTTGCTGACCCCGATGGCCCAGCAGCGAGGGCAACCACTATCGATGGCGCAAACAAAACGATTGAACTTCCAGCAGCTTCAGTGGTTGTACTCCGTGGAAAGATTGGCGCTGAGCTAAGGTAATTGCTGAGCGGCCAGATGACGACGGAGCGGGTCTGCTGGACCTATTCTCCGCGTTTATCCCGTTCATACAGAGACCGGACCTTCTGGGCCGCCGGAACCATCCTCCGATTGAGCGCGCGCCTCTTCCAGTTTGATCAGGCGCTGTTCATGGTCTGTGAAAACGAACGGCTGACCGGGATTGGCGACAAGGACCTTCGGGGTCCGACTATCCTGAGGGCCTGCATTACGCAAGGATTGCGGGTCTGCCAAAGATCGTTCCACCATGGCGATTCTGGCTCGGCATTGTACTGGTAGCCGTTGGCCTTTCCGTCTTTCGCTCTACATCTACCCTCCCGACAAGCATTGGAGTAGCGGGTGTTGCTGCTGGCACGGGTTCCAACGAGTCCGATTCCTGCCTGATTAGAAAACTACCCATTCCTAACGCCTAACTCGAAATTAAGAAGTCCAATCGTTTGCAGGGTTGCCACGGGAGCGATTCCGGGCAGGTTTTCTAATACCGCTGCCATAGCGGTATGGTGCACATTTCACGGGCGAGCCGATCATGACGATATAACTGACCTGGTCGGGGGCCGCCCTAGCGGGAGTCGCCCCTCAAGGGAGGCAGGGCAAGACGTCGGGAACCTGAGTAGGCTCGGTGCAGTGCTAAACCGTCTTCTTTATTGCTGTACTCTCCAGATCCTGGACGTGCTACTCATTGCGGTGAACGTCACGGCATGACGAACTGGGCAAGCATGCTGAGAGGATGCACAATGACGTCCTCTCGTCCGCACGTCACACGCCTATGTGATTTCCCTCACTGCGGGACCGTTCACTTCTGACCGACCATCTGGTTTTATGACTTTGAGGGCCTCATGACCGAGGACCACAACAAGAATTCCGAAGATCGTGACGGCGCCGCTCTCGATCGCCGCCGGTTTGTTAAGGTCGGCGCAACCTCGCTGGGCGTGGCCGGGTTGGGCGCGTGCGTGTTCGGATTCCGTTATCTCTCACCGAACGTGCTTTACGAACCGTCGCCGATCGTCAGCGTGGGCCGTCCCGAGCGTTACACCATCGGCTCGGTTACGCTCGACCCCCGCTTTGGCATTTTCGTTGTGCGAGACCAGGAAGGTTTCTACGCGTTGAGTGCGGTGTGCACCCACCTTGGGTGCCTTACGATCTGGAAGGCGGATGCGGGCGTTATCGCCTGTCCTTGCCACGGCAGCACGTTTCGGCGCGACGGAACTACCATCGCCGGCCCAGCTCCCGCACCTTTGCCGTGGCTGAAAATGTGGCTCGGTGACGATGGGTATCTCATCGTCGACCGATCAACGACCCTGTCCCCGCGTTCCGAGTATGTCCGGGTGGAAGCGCATGGCTAGCCCACTCGGTATCCCTGACGGCAGCACCGGACTCCACAACCCCTTGCACGCGATTGTTCGCTGGCGCGAAGACTTTCAGCGCATGATGTCGGCCCGGGTGCTTGAATCTCAGCTAGGGTTCCGCGTCACCTGGTACCTCGGTGCTCTGACCCTGGGTTGTTTCACTATTCAGGTCACCACCGGGCTATTACTGATGCTGTACTACCATCCGTCAATTCCACAGGGCTATGCCGACATGAAGGACCTGGAGTTCGTGGTCTCCTCCGGATACATGTTGCGCAGTCTGCATCGCTGGTCGGCACATGCCATGGTTTTGCTCGTCTTCATGCATATGGCCAAGGTGTTTTATCGCAAGGGCTACAAAACACCGCGCGAACTGAACTGGATCATTGGCGTCTTTCTGCTGCTGGCTACGCTGCTGTTGAGTTACACGGGCTATCTGCTGCCCTGGGATCAGCTGTCGTACTGGGGCACCACGGTCGGAGCGAACATCATTTCTTCGATTCCCTTCGTGGGCTCCCACCTACGCTTCTACCTGCTTGCTGGCCACACCGTAAACGCGAACGCGTTACTGCGGTTTTATGTTTTACACACGATGATGCTTCCGCTCCTGGCCATCGTGCTGATCGCAGTGCATCTCTGGCGGCTGCATGAAGACGGTGGAATGTACAACTTGAGCAAAAACGGAATCCCGATCGTGCCCGAACACAGTCCGCTGGCGATGGCCGACGCGCCCATACGTCTGGAAGAGGAAAGGACTCTCTCCTATCGCGAATTACTGTTTCGCGAAGTTATCGGCATCGAAGCGCTGACGGTTGTCCTGTTTGTGATGGGATTGCTGTGGAAGGCGCCGCTCGAAGAACTTGCGAATCCTCTGTACACCCCCAATCCTGCGAAAGCACCCTGGTACTTCACCGGCCTCCAGGAGTTGCTGCACTACTTCCCACCCTTCGTGGCGGGAATCATTCTTCCGGGGCTCATCGTGAGCGGCCTGTTCTTCATTCCGTTTTCTCCGTTCTTCGATAACGTCACCACTTACGACGCGAACCAGTGGTTTCGCAGCAAACCGATCCGAATGGTCATTGCGACCGTTCTAATCCTCGCCCTGAGTGTGCTGCTGGTGCGTGTGCATGCCTGGGATGCACTGCTTCCGGCGTTAGTGGTTACGATTCTTCTGCTGCTCGCAACGGAGTCGACCTCACAACCGGCCCGAAGCTTCCGAAGCTGGCTGAGCTCCAGGCCGCTTTCGTTTTGGATCATGACGCTGTTCCTGATGGAGGCTGTCGTCCTGACCTCCGTGGGCACGCTGTTCCGCGGCCCGAGCTGGGCGTGGGTCTGGCCCTGGAGGGGCTGAGTGAGTCTGAGAAATCAATTCGGCCACGTGGCCCGGGTTTTCGTGGGCACAGCGCCGCGCCGCTTTGCCTCGGTGAGTGTCCTGTTGGCTGTGGTCTCCTCAATTGCACCTACCCAAGATCTCTTCAGCCAGTGGCGCCACTATCAACGGCTCTATGTGCAGATGATCCGCAACCGTCCGGATGCGGCTCGTCTCGAGCACCGCTTCAAAAGTGGTATCAACCAGATATGGATTCCCGAGCAGCACGTGGTTGATCGCTGCTCAACTTGCCACGTGGCCCTGCAGGAACCCAGCTTGTCGGATGTGCGCAAGGAGCCGTACCGCCCGCATCCCCCGATGCCGCATTCGCTCACGGAATTCGGGTGTGTGGTTTGCCATCACGGGCAAGGAGCAGCCACCACCGTGCAAGAGGCGCACTACAGCACGAAGGCGTGGGAGCAGCCGATTCTGCCGGCCCGATACACGGAGTCCTCCTGCGGCCAGTGCCACATGGATGTGCTGAGAGGAACGCCCCGCCTCAACCAGGGCCGCCTCTTGCTGGCGCGCTACGGCTGTGCTCACTGTCACGCCATCACCCAGCCCGATGGAACGCTGGTCGTTCCGGTGGATGAGCCGCCCTCGCTGGAACACGTCGCGGAAAAGACGACGCGCCAGTGGATTTTTGCCTGGATCAAGAACCCGCAAGCGTACGCCGCCTCGGCCACGATGCCGAACTACCGGTTCAGCGACCAGGAAGCCGCCGACATTGCGTCCTTCTTAGTGGCGCAGAGCACGGCTTCGGAAAATTCCACGAAAGAGTTCAAGAACGCAGCTCCGCCATCAGGTGACGAAGCGTCGCAGGCCGGGCCGAGCTTGTATGGCACCTTGTTTTGCTCCTCGTGCCACGCCATCCAAAACGCCGCGGGAAATCTGGTCGGTGGAGACCTCGCGCCGGAGTTGACCCGCGTGGGCAACAAGGTGAACTACGACTGGCTTCGCCGGTGGCTGCAGGCTCCTCAGGGATACGATCCGAAGACGCGCATGCCGCGTTACCAGTACGACGAGAAACAGGTGGCCTTGTTGTCGAGCTTTCTGTTGAGCAAGAAGGACGATGACTTCCTGGCCAACGTTCATCTGCCTGATTCCGATGCACCCAGCATTGCGCGCGGAAAGAAACTCGTCGTCGACTATGGTTGCACCGCTTGTCACCGCGTCAACGGAGTGAACCCGCCAGAAAGTTTTGCTCCCGATCTTTCGCGTATCGGCAGCAAACCGCTTTTCCAGGTGGGCTTCATTCGCGGCATGCCGGAAACGCTGCCCGACTATATCGCGGGCAAGATCCATGATCCGCGTGCCTTCGGACCCGCGCTGAAGATGCCCACCTTTAGTCTCACCGACGTGCAGGTTGAGAGTCTGACGACTGCGTTGCTGGCGCAGACCGATCGCGCTGTGACCATGCCTCCGGAACTGGTGCGCACGACCTCTCATGCGAAGTATCATCCGGGCGGCGATGCTGGCCGGTTGATGGAAGACCTGCGCTGTCAGAGTTGCCACGCCATCAATGGCAACGGCGGAGACATGGCTCCAGATCTGACCCTTGAGGGAAGCGCGGTGCAACGCAAATGGCTGTTGGATTTTATGAACAATCCCAACACCCTGCGTCCTATGCTCATTCGCAGAATGCCCAAGTTCAACTTAAGCGATGCCGAGATCAAGAACCTTTCCGATTACATACTATCGGCCTATCAGGCGTCTGGATTCGATTCGCAGGCGCTGGAGGCGAGTGCCTTGAATGCCGATGCCGCTGCTCGAGGCAAGCAACTGTTCTATACCAAGTATGCGTGCCAGTCGTGCCACACTGCCGATTACAAGAAAGACAAGGGCTACGTAGGCCCTGCGCTCGCGGGCGTAGGGGACCGGTTGACTGCCGTCTGGATCTACAAGTGGCTGATGAACCCGAACGCGCTCAATCCGGGCACGCTGATGCCGAATCCTAACCTGTCGGATGGCGAAGCGCGAGACCTGACCGCCTTCCTAGTGACGTTGAAGGAGCATCAGAAGGGAGGCGCAAAATGAAACGTACGGCGGCTCTCGGCCTCGTCCTCATTCTGATTCTGTCGGGCTGCACGGGGCACCCGGCTGGCCATCCGTTGCTCACTCCCAAAGCATATGGAACACAGATCGTAGAGGTCAGTGGCGGTAAGCAGATCGGTGGAGTGGGGTCCAAATTGTCCGAACCCCTCGCGGTGCAAGTGAATGGCGCTGACGGAAATCCTGTCGCTGGGGCGCTCGTGTCATTCCGCTGCGTGGGGATCACATTCAACCCACCCGAGGCTCTCTCCGATTCGAGCGGACAGGTCAGTGTCGTGGTGCAACTGGCGGGCATTCCCGGCAGCTACCAGGTTCTCGCCGAGACACCCAACTCAGGCGGAGGGAAGGCGACTGTGACCTCGCGTGAGATTGCGCTGGGCTACCAGGAGAAGCTGGGCAAAGAGGTGAGCGAGAAGTACTGCACGGTCTGTCACGATCCCGAATCGACGCCGGAGAGAGTTTCCAACTTTGACAACCTGGCCCCGCCCGCTCCGCACATGTTTACGGATGGAAACACACTCAATCCGATATCGGATGCTGACCTGATCAAGATCATCGCGGATGGCGGCCCCGCCTTGGGGAAATCTCCGCAGACGCCGGCGTATCGAGGCACGCTAACCATGCCCGAGATCAAGGCGGTGGTGGCATATCTGCGCGCTGTTGCTGACCCTCCTTATCCCGGTGCGACGGGAAAATAGCACATCCGAAAGAACTCCCGCCGACAGGTGGCTGTACGCCAGGTGCGGCACCCCGACTGTAATGAAATTGTAATGACGGAAGGATCAGAAACCGTCAAATCGAATACACAAAGGACAGGACTGTCAGCCTCCCATTGGCGCTTACCACCGCTTGTAAGCAGATCACGCAAACCGGAAATCAATGAGTGCTATGGGGATTTTGCAACAGTTACGCGTTTTCGTTAGTTGTCGGAGGAGAAGCCAGCCGGCGACGCTTTGTGTTCGGCAAGGGCTTTTGTGTTCAGTGCTCTATGCCGCCAACCGCGGGGAACCGGGACGCGGGGTGGTGTAACTGAGCATGGCCTGCTTCAATTGCGAATCCACTTCGTCGGCGCTTGATGCTAAGCTTCTGAGCCAGGGATATCGAGCGTGCCTACTCAAGCCGCGGTTGGCTCCACAACACGGAGAGGCGAAAGAGAGTTACGCGATGCGTATTTCGCCATGCGTCTTTCCCTGATTGTCGGTCTGGCGATGCTGATCGGTAAGACCACGGTCTATTTCCTAACGCATTCCGCGGCCATTTTTTCCGACGCGGCCGAGTCGGTCGTCCACGTAATCGCCGTGGGGTTTGCTAGTTTTAGTCTTCGCCTCAGCACAAAATCAGCTTCCCCACAATTCCTCTATGGTTACGAGCGGATCACCTTCTTCTCCGCTGGATTTGAAGGCGCGATGATCGTCGTGGCTGCGATCGCAATTCTCTATGAGTCGATCCGGAAGTGGATCGCGGGGCTACAACTGGAGCACTTGGGAGCAGGTGCATTGCTGATCCTGATCGCTGGAGTAGTCAATGCGGGTCTCGGTTACTATCTCCTGCGGACCGGCCGGCGCACCAATTCGCTCATTCTCGAAGCCGATGGCAAACACGTTTTGACCGATAGCTGGACCAGCTTTGGTGTTGTGGGGGGACTCGGGCTGGTACTACTGACACACTGGAAACCGTTCGATCCCCTAGTGGCCATGGCAGTCGCGGTAAATATCCTTTGGTCAGGGGGGCGCTTGGTCTGGCGCTCGGCAGTCGGGCTGATGGACTATTCTGATCCGAAAGCTGGTCGAGAAATTCGGGACAGGTTGGACGCCATCTGCTCCGAACTGGCTATTCAATATCACGGTGTACGGTTCCGAACCACAGGATACCGACAGATCATCGAAGTACATTTGTTGTTTCCGCGCCTCACATCGGTGAGTGAGGCCCACCGCCTGGCAACCATTCTGGAAGAACGCCTGCCGTCCGAACTAGGGATGCCCGCTGAAATCACGACTCACCTGGAGTGCGTGGAGGACCATGCCGAGGTCCACCACGAACAACACTACACCGGGAAACCTGACTAAATTGGCCCACCGGAAACAGACCATGCAGCACTACGACGGGCGCCCTCTTAATAATGCGATTACAACAGCATGAGTCGAGAGTCCCGGCGACCCGAGGCCCGGCGTTACTGCGGCTTAGCCGTGTCGCCGGTTTTGTGCCGCGTGTCTTCGGCACCCTTATTCACGGGCGTGCCGGTCTTCTTGGCAACTTTCTCGGTGCCCTTTGCCGTGTCTTTGGCCATCACTTTGGTTTCGTGGCCGGTCTTGTCAGCTGCCTTCTCGGTTGCGGGGGCACTGTCAGTGGCGATTTCTTCAGTTGCTGCGGCGTTCTTCTTCACGTCCGATGAGGAATTGTCCCTGATCTGGCCTTGGTGTGGAGAACTCACCGACGCCGGAGCGGAGTCACAAATCACAGTAGCCTTCCAAGTAGCCGACCCATTGAGGCATTTGTACGTGCCCGTGATGGTTCCTCCGTCAGGACCAACGGTTCCCTCGTAAGAACACACGTTGCCGTCGCTTCCGTTAGTCCGGATGATGTAAACCTTGTTGCCGGACGCGGTGACCGTATTGACAGTCGTCACACGAGCTGCGGGGTAGCTCGCATCAAAGACGTCGCCTGTCCCGCGCCTCGTCCAAATGCTGGGTAACCCGCTTTCCTCCTCGTTCCAGCGGATCCCTAAGCCGCATGCCTGTCGAGGCTGTGCAGCTTGGCGAAGGTTTTGCGCGGGAGAGGCAATTGCTGTCGCTACACACAAGAGGAGCAAAGCAGAGAACCTGTTCCCCCAACTGAGTTTTTTAAGGCATGCAATGCAAGGTGGGCGCATGGGGGCTTTCCTTTCCGCGTTTCGAATTTGTGCAAGGCCCGGTCGAGCCAAGGGAAATCAGCCTAGGGCTGGTTGACAGACACGATAGGCGATGGCCAAGGCAGGAAACTGTCCAAAAGTGAACAGTTTCATTTGTGCGGTTCTTCCACCGGGTTCTGCTGTTCCAGTTCTTCCACATACTGACGCACCGTATGGTTGACCTGCGCCGCTTCCAGCAGTTGCCCCCGCGGAATCCGGCTCTCCTTCGCCGCATTGGCCTCTACGA
>JBAUVZ010000146.1:0-12516 GCA_049583505.1 Candidatus Sulfotelmatobacter sp. | reverse complement strand
CCTTTCACGGCGCATTCTCTCCGCGGCGATCGACGACGTCATCATCGCATCGGCCTGCCTTATCTTCGCTGTCATTTTCTGGAGAATGACTGCTCTCCACCCACCGCAACTTCAACTGGTTGAGCTTGGCGCAGGTCTGGCGACCCTGTTCTGGGCGGCGTATCAGTATCTTCTGATGGTCTATGCTGGCACAACGCCCGGGCTTTATCTGGCCCGTCTCGAACTGGCGCGCTTCGATGGAAGTCCTGCCAGCCGCCGGCTGCGCCGCTGGCGCGTTCTCGCCTCTTTTCTCTCGGCCGGTTCACTCGCCATGGGATATGCCTGGGTCTTCCTTGACGAAGACACCCTCTGCTGGCACGACCGCATCACCCGTACCTACTTGGCACCCAAGAACTTAAGATAGGCTTGGCGTGAACGGCGGGCCCCCAGCTCTAAGACCCGGGCAGGTCCAAACCTGAGCCAGCCGTGCCCCCGGCGCGCCTTCCCCTGTGCTATCTTCAAAGTTTGTTCGAATCCTTCGCATTCATTTGAATAATGGCTACATCGGTTGAAGGTTCAAAACCGGCAATAAGAGTCTTCGTCGCCACCACGGTGATGTTGACCTTCATCTCTTTCTGGCGGGCTTCCGCCATTGTCCTCTCCGACCTGGCATCCTCCGCTTATTACGCCGGTGGCGACGCGGAAAAAGTGATCGGCAAGAGCGCTCCCTGGTTCATTCTGGCGGTGATGCTGTTCAGTTATTGTGTGCGGGCGCTCTACATCGAGTCGAGCAGCATGTTCGTCCGCGGCGGCGTCTACCGCGTCGTCAAGGAAGCCATGGGTGGTACCCTGGCCAAGTTCTCCGTCTCGGCCCTGCTTTTCGATTACGTGCTGACCGGCCCCATCAGCGCCGTTTCTGCCGGCCAATATTTGGCCGGATTCATCAAAGACATGGGCGTGTACATGCACCGCCCTCTCCATTTTTCTGACGACTATTTCGCTGCGGGCTTGGCCGTGATCGTGGTGCTCTATTTCTGGTGGAAGAATACCCAGGGCATGCACGAGTCCAGCCAGAAAGCGTTGCAAATCATGGCCATCACTACGGTGATGGTGGTGATTCTGATCGTCTGGTGCACCATCACGGTTCTGCGTGCTCCAGTCCAACTGCCGCCCAACCCGCTGCACGCAGGCGTCGTGCCGCTGAATAAAGAATCGCTGGGCTGGCTGGATACAACGTGGTTCAGGCACCTGCCTCTCGGCATTCTCACCAGTCTCATCCTTTTCGTCGGCTTCGGGCACTCAGTGCTGGCCATGAGTGGCGAAGAGACTCTGGCTCAGGTCAACCGGGAGATCGAACATCCCAAGCTGAAGAACCTGGAGAAGACCGGGCTCGTGATTTTCATCTACAGTCTCCTGTTCACCTCGCTGGTCTCCTTCTTCGCGGTGATGATCATCCCCGACAAAGTCCGGCCGGACTACTTCGCCAACCTGATCGGCGGCATCGCCATGTACTTGGTGGGGCCAGAGAGCCTGAAGCTGCTCTTTCACGGCTTCGTGGTGCTGGTGGGCGTGCTAATCCTCGCCGGCGCGCAGAATACTTCCATCGTAGGCGCGAACGGTGTTCTGAACCGCGTGGCCGAAGACGGAGTGCTCACCAGTTGGTTCCAGAAGCCACACAACCGCTACGGAACCAGCTACCGGATCATCAACCTGATCGTGGGCCTGCAGATCCTCACCATCGTGCTCAGCCGCGGCAACGTGTACATGTTGGCCGCGCTCTACGCCTTCGGCGTGATCTGGAGCTTCGCCATGAAGTCCGTCGCCGTGCTCGTGCTGCGCTACACCGAGCCGGGCAACCGGGACTGGAAAGTGCCCGGCAACCTGCACTTCGGCAAGACTGAGGTTCCGGTGGGCTTGATTCTTATTTCCGCAGTGCTGCTGATCACCGCCGTGGTGAACTTGTTTACCAAGTATCAGGCCACCATCGCCGGGGTGATCTTCAGCGCCGTATTCTTCACCATCTTCACGCTTTCCGAACACCACGTCACCAAGGAGCGCCACGGCAAGCCGGAACAGCTTGACCAGTTCCGCGTCTATGGCAACCAGGAACTGGGCAGCGGCGCCATGGGAGTTCGCGAGGGAAACATTCTGGTCGCGGTGCGCGATCCCCGCAACCTGTACTACCTCCGCCAGGTGCTGGCCCATACCAACACGGCGAAGCAGGATGTGGTCGTGATGAGCGCGCGCCTCTACCATCGCGAGCACAGCTTCAGCGGCAGTTCAGTCATGGAAGCCAGCCAGGTTTTCGACCACTACGAGCAGGAGCTTTTCACCGCCGCTGTGGCCGTCGCTGAAAAGGAAGGTAAACCGATTTCTCTGCTGGTGGTCCCGGCGACCGACGTATTCGAAGCTATCATGGTGACCGCGCAACGCCTCGATTCCGCCCGCGTGATCTGCGGCCTCTCCAACAAGCTCACCGCCGACGAGCAGGCTAAGCTCACCGGAGACGCCTGGGAGCGCATGCCGGAGCCCCGTCCGCGCCTGTGCCTGGAAGTCGTTGCTCCCGACGGAACCGTTCGCGAGTACGTGATTGGTCCCCACACCCCGCGTCTGCGCCCGCAGGACGTCGAACTCATGCACAAACTCTGGCTTGACATCACGTGTGATCCCAAGTTTGCCGGAACTCACCACTACCACATCGTTGCCCTGGCGTTGGAAGAATTGCAGCGCGAATTGAGCACCGAACAGCGCGCCCAGCTTCTGCAAAAGCTCCAGGAAGAAATGCGTCGCTCCGATCCCAACTGAATCAAATTCTGCAGGAGGCCCCTATGGCGCGGATTTCTGGCGCTCCTCTCAACCAAGGTGGAGTGTTCCGCAGGCTGTTCGTGCGAATGGTTTACTCGCTCACCAGGCGGAAGCTGGGCCGCGTTGTGATGCCGGTGCAGATCACCGCGCACCATCCCAAAATACTCTGGGGATACGGCCAGATGGAGCAATCACAGCTGAGCAGCAGGCTGGTCGATGCCAAACTGAAAGGCCTGGTCCAGCTCAGGGTCGCAACCCTGGTCGGATGTCCGTTTTGAATTGACATCGGCTCTGCCGTGGGCAGGGAGACCGGAATTTCCTCCGAGCAGATCGCTAACTTGCACGACTATCGGTCGAACCTGAATTTCTCGGAGACCGAAAGACTGGTTCTGGAATATGCCGACTGCATGACCTCCGTCCCGGTCGAAGTTTCGGATGCTCTGTTTGCGCGCCTCCGCGAAAAGTTCAGCGAGGCGCAATTAGTCGAACTCACGTCGAGCATTGCCTGGGAGAACTACCGCGCCCGCTTCGATCATGCCTTTGGAATCGAAGCAGAAAACTTCAGCGAAGGGACTTACTGCGCCCTTCCCGTTGGGGCGACCGAAGCGAGCAAATAATGAAGCGAACAAGTAATGTGCCTCTGCGAAAATCAGCGTCCCAGAAGCCCTTCCAGCGACCCCCTTAGCTCCCGATACCGAAATGGATACCCGCTCGCGATCAGCTTCCCAGGTTCCACCTTCTGGCTTCCAAGCAGCAACTCTTCGCCCATCTCCCCGAACGCCAGCTTCGCCGCAAACGCAGGCATGGGGAGAATTGCCGGACGCGACAGCACACTGGCCAGCGTGCGCGCGAATTCCGCGTTTCTTACTGGTCTGGGCGCGACCATGTTCACCGGTCCCTGGAGCAGGTCATTCTTCAATATAAGGTGGATCGCACCCACCATGTCCTGCACATCAATCCAGCTCATCCATTGCCGCCCGTTTCCGGTTCGGCCGCCCAGGCCCAGCTTGAATGGCAATAGCATCGCTCCGAGCGCACCCCCCCTGGGACTGAGCACAATTCCTGTCCGCAGGTGCGCGGTGCGAATGTCGGCTTGCACCGCAGGCGTGGTCGCTTCCTCCCACTCCTGGCAAACCTGCGCCAGAAATCCCGTGCCCGGCGCGCTTTCCTCAGACAACCCTTCATCGCCGCGGTTGCCGTAGTAACCGATCGCCGACCCGCAAACAAAAACCATTGGCTTCTCTTCCGCCTGCGCCAGGGCCGACGCCAGATTCAAGGTTCCAGCCACGCGGCTGTCTCGAATCTTTCGCTTCTTGTCCGCGGTCCACCGCCCAAAAATGCTTTCGCCCGCAAGATGAATCACGGCGTCGAATCCCGACACCGCCTCGGCCGCAAGCGGCACCGCCGGGTCCCATACGATCTGCCCGGTATCAGTGGATCTGCCCGTGGCCGCGCCGCGCACCAGCCGTACCACGGACCATCCACTCGTTCTAAGGGAAGGAAGAAGAGCGGTCCCGATCGGCCCCGAGACCCCGCTGACAAGAATTCTGGAATTCATGACCTGCCGAATGCAACTTTACCAGTTGGCGGAGCGTCCCAACAAACTGCGGATCGATTTGAAACCTTCGTAACGGGTGAAATGTGAGAAGGCCCTATAAGCTATCTCACAAAAGGCTCGGCCCGCGGCGATCCAGTGGAATAGTGGGTGTAATCTTGCTGCATGGATTTTCCCACCGCGTGACCATTAGCACGCATCCAACAAAGACGAGCCGGTAAAGCTGCTGATGAGAGCGAGAAAAGAAAACACTTAATTCATGGCCTTCCCATTAAAGTCTGCACTCATACTTTTCGCGATCGTCACTTTGGGCTGGACCACGCTCTGCGCGGGACAGACCCCTCCGCCAACGCCCGCGCCCGATCCGGCATCCGGAAGCATCAGCGGGACAATCGTCGATCAAAGCGGAGCCGTCGTTGCCGGAGCCCACGTGACGCTTACTGGGGAAGCTCCTTCCCCAACTCAAGAAGTAATATCTGGCGACAACGGACAATTCTCCTTCGCCAACGTAGCTCCGGGTGCTTTCCATCTCACCATTACGTCGGCGGGCTTCGCCACGCAAACATCCTCGGGAGTCCTCAGCCAGGGGGAGGTTCACTTTGTGCCGCCGATCGCGTTGACGGTTGCTGCCAATGTCACGGATGTGCAGGTCCACCTGTCTCGCACCGAAGTGGCGGAAGAACAGGTCAAGGATGAAGAGAAACAGCGTGTGCTCGGCGTCATTCCCAATTTCTATGTTACCTACGACCCCCATCCGGTTTCGCTGACGCCGAGGCAAAAATTCGAGCTGGCCTGGAAGACGACCGTCGATCCTGTCACCTTCGCAATAGTTGGAGGCATTGCAGGAGTTCAGCAGGCGCAAAATGCTTTCAGTGGGTACGGCCAGGGCGCACAAGGCTATGCCCAGCGCTTCGCTTCCACCTATGGCAATCTTGTGACCGGCACCTTCATCGGGAGCGCCATCCTGCCTTCGCTCCTGAAGCAAGATCCCCGTTATTTCTACAAGGGAACTGGCAGCAAGAACTCGCGGATCCTCTACGCCATCGCCAATTCGGTAATTTGCAAAGGCGACAACGGACGCTGGCAGACCAACTACTCGAATATCCTCGGCAGCCTGGCCGCGGGCGCAATCTCAAATCTCTATTACCCACCCCAAAATCGCAACGGAGCGGCCCTAACCTTCGAAAACGCCGCAATCGGGATCGGCGCAACCGCCGCGGCCAACCTAGTCGAGGAATTTCTAATGCGAAAGCTGACTACAAACACCAACCACGACTCAGCCAAACCCTAGCAAGTGTGGAGTGGGAGCCTTCGCCCGCTTTCTTCCATGCCAACGGCGCGCGGTAGCGGCTGAATTCGGGACCACTACCAACGGCCGCTCAATGCTGTCGGATCGTAGGCGTTTTGTGTATCATGGCTCCGCATTCCGAAGGCATCTTCCAGGAGTCATCTCGTCTATGCCATTTCCTACGCCAAAGAAGTGTTCTGTCTTCGTTTTCTTTCGTCGACGATCGACCGTCGCCTCAGCCTTCATGTTGCTGACCGCTCTCCTTGCCGCAGCCACGGTGCCCGCCCAGCAGCATCGCATCCAGCTTGAGGATCTCGCCAAGATCGTGACCGTTTCCGATCCCCAGATCTCGCCGGACGGCAAGTCGATCGTCTGCGTGGTGACGCGGCAGAATTTCGACGAAGATCGCTCCGACCACGAGCTGATGTTGGTCGATGTGGCCACCAGCGCGCAGAAAGTGCTGACCTTCGATCGCAAGGGTGTGGGCTTTCCGCGCTGGTCTCCGAGCGGCGACGCCCTGGCCTTCGTTGCGGTCGTGCCTTACACCAAGGACAAAGACAATAAAGACGACACCGCGAAAAGAGAAGATGCCCCGCAGGTTTTCGTCATGCCGATGAACGGCGGCGATGCGAAAAAAGCCACCAACGCTCCCAACGGAGTGGAGCAGTTTGCCTGGCGGCCGAGTGGCAAAGACATCGCCTACGTCACCAGCGACGATCCGCCCAACCAGAAAGACATTGAGAAGCACAACGACTCGTTTGAAGTCGGCGACAACGACTACTTGGCGACTGCCGCGCCCACTCCTTCCCATATTTGGCTGGTAAGCGCCGAAGGCGGGAAAGCCGGGGGTGACAAAGCCAAGCGGCTGACCTCTGGCCCGTGGAGCCTTCCCAAGAGCGCGCCGCCTAGCTCCCCCGCATCCCCCATCTCATGGACCCCAGACGGCAAGTCGCTGACTTTTACCCGCCAGGAGCACCCCCATTTCGGAGATGCCGACCTCACCACCTTGCAAATCCTGAATGTTGAGACCGGAGAGATTCGCAAGCTCACCAGCCACGAAAAGTTTGAAAGCTTCAGCCTGTTCTCGCCCGATGGCTCGCAATTGGCGTACTGGTACCCGCGCGACGGCGATCCCAACAACGTCAACGAAATCTTTGTCACGTCCGCCGCCGGCGGCAACGGCGTCGACCTCACCCGCGACCTCGACCGCAACCTCTATCGCGCCATCTGGATGCCCGACGGCCAGTCTTTGCTGGTCGGCGGCCACGACGGCACCGAAGTTTCCATGTGGTCGCAGCCGCTCAAAGGCAAGGCCCGCAAACTTTCGTTAGGCGACGTAAATCCCGCGTGGCTCTTCTGGATCGATGCGTCGGTCGGTCCAAAAGGTGAGATCGCATTCGCCGGCAGCACTGCCTCGCATCCTTCCGAGCTGTATTACATGCCGTCGTCCACGGACGTGCCCAAGCGCCTGACCAATTTCAACCAGCAGATCGCCGAGCTTCAATTCGGGAAGGTGGAGCGCTTCACTTGGCAGGGACCCGACGGTTTTCACGAAGACGGCATCCTTGTCTACCCGCCTGATTTCAACAAAGATAAGAAATACCCGCTCGTGCTCTACATCCACGGCGGGCCCACCGCCGCCTCAACCACCGGATTCAGTTCGTTTCCCCATCTGATCGCCGCGCGCGACTACGTGGTGTTCGAGCCCAACTACCGCGGCAGCGACAATCTCGGCAACGCCTATCAGCGCGCCATCTACAACGACGCTGGCGATGGTCCGGGACGCGACGTGATGGCCGGCATCGAAGCCGTAAAGAAGCTGGGCTTCGTCGACGAGTCAAAGATCGCAGTGACTGGCTGGTCCTACGGCGGCTACATGACCAGCTGGCTGATCGGCCACTACCACATCTGGAAAACCGCCGTGGCGGGAGCTTCGGTCGACGACCTGAACGAGGAGTACAACCTCTCCGACGGTAATGTGAGCGGACGCTACAGCTTCAAAGGCTCCCCATGGACGGGCAACCTGAAGGATTACATCGCGCAATCGCCCATAGCCTCCGTGTCCCAGATCAAAACCCCAACGCTGATCCTAAGCGACACCGGAGACGCCCGCGTCCCCATCACCCAGTCCTACCAGCTCTACCACGCCCTGAAAGACAACGGCGTAACCGTGAAGTTCGTAGCCTACCCAGTCCCCGGCCACTTCCCCGGCGACCCGGTCCGCGCGCGGGATGTGTTCAGCCGGTGGCTAGCCTGGCTGGACCAATACCTGAAGTAGCCAGGCATTGAACTCTACTTCGGCAAATCCAGCGCAGGGTTCCGCCCAAAGAAATTGACCGGCCGCAGCTCGAATTCGTGCCACACCGTCGGCAACAGCGGCTAATCCTCGGCGTGCGGCACGTGGTGAAATCCGATCGTGTACCTTTGACGTTGGGGGGCTGGCCCACCTTAAGATTGTTATTGCTAGGTACTATCACAACTGAGGCTGCCCCACCTTCCGCGATTTTCGGAAGGTGGGCACCACAGGCCTCTGTGCCACGCCTGCGCTCGATACCGGGCTCCGTCCCGGAGTCAGCGTGGCCCATTCTCTCGCGCCTTTTGCGAAACGGCGGGAGCGTGCGGAGGAGCTAAAAGCCTCTTCCCTTAAGTCGATGTAATTGGCACTCCCCAACCACGAGTGCCAGCTCCGAGCGCCGATTTTTGCCGCTTTTCATTCGCCCCACGCTTTTCCTGCCGATATATCGGCACTTGTCGAACCCTAACCCTCCCAACCACCTGCCTCCAAGCAACTATAGCTTTAAGGTGGTTTTCCGAGATTTCCGAGTTTTCCACAGTGTTCCGGTAAAACTGCTCTAATGTTCCGACTGGAACATTCAGCCAAATGTTCCGGCTTGAACACTGCGAGCTATAATCCTACATGGCGAGCTTGCGCCAGCAGATCGCGACCACCGCTCTTACGCTCACCAAGTTCCGCGAGCTGATGAAGCGGATCGAGGAAAACCGCCCGCAGGATGACCTCTCCATTGTCAAGAAAGCCTACGACTATTCCCTGAAAAACCACGAAGGCCAGACCCGCGCCTCGGGCGAGCCTTACCTGGTGCATCCCCTCGAAGTGGCGTTAGTGCTGGCTGAAATGAAGATGGACCCGGTCGCCATCGCCGCCGGCCTGCTCCACGATTCGGTCGAAGACACCTCGGTCACCATCGTCGACATCCGCAAGGAATTTGGCGAGCAGGTCGCCCACATCGTCGAAGGCGTCACCAAAATCAGCAAGATCGACTTCGCCACGCGCGAAGAAGCGCAGGCCGAGAACCTCCGCAAGATGATGCTCGCCATGATCGATGACATCCGCGTGGTGCTCATCAAGCTCGCCGACCGCCTGCACAACATGCGCACCCTGGAACACCTGCAGCCCGAGCGCCAGCACAAGATCGCCGAGGAGACGCTCGAGATCTACGCCCCCATCGCCCACCGCCTCGGCATGGGCAAGATTCGCGGCGAACTCGAAGACCTGGGCTTCCGCTTCCTCGATCCCGCGGGCTACGAGCAGGTCGAAAAAGCCGTCAACGCGCGCCGCAAACAGGGCGAAGTCTTTCTCGCCAAGATGCAGACGATCATCACCGACAAGCTGAAAGAGGCGGGCATCCAAGCGAGCGTCGACAGCCGCATCAAGCGCCTGTTCAGCATCCACAAAAAGCTGCAACGCCAGCGCATCTCAGTCGACCAGGTCTACGACCTCTTTGCCATGCGCATCATCACGCGCTCATTGCAAGACTGCTACGCAGTGCTCGGGATTATTCACAACATCTGGCGGCCGGTTCCGGGACGCATCAAGGATTTCATTGCCATGCCGCGGCCCAACTTCTACCAGTCGCTGCACACCTCAGTCATCACAGAAGATGGAACGCCATTCGAAATCCAGATTCGTACCGAAGAGATGCACAAGATGGCAGAGGAAGGCATCGCTGCGCACTGGAAATACAAAGACGGTCCAGTCTCGGCGCAGGACGAGCAACGGCTGGCCTGGCTGCGCCAGGTAGTCGAGTGGCAGCGCGATGTCAGCGATCCCAATGAGTTCCTTTCGGCTCTCAAAGTCGATCTTTATCCCGAAGAGGTTTACACCTTCACTCCAAAAGGCAAAGTCGTCGTGCTTCCCCGCGATGCCACTCCGATCGACTTCGCCTACACGATTCACACTGAAGTCGGACACACCTGCGTGGGGGCAAAGGTAAATGGCCGCATGGTGCCGCTACGTTACAAACTGCACTCCGGAGACATTGTCGAGATCATTACCCAGCCGGGACACAAGCCCAGCCGCGACTGGCTTGGGCTGGTCAAGTCTTCGCGCTCGCGCAACAAGATCAAGCACTGGCTCAACGTGCATCAGCGCGAACGCTCGATTGAAATCGGCCGCAAGCTGATTGAGAAAGAGGCACGCAAGTATCGCATCGCTCTTAAGGAGATCAAGGACGAAGAGCTGCAGAAGGTTGCGGGCGGTTATGGGCTGGGCAAGGTTGACGACCTCATGTCCGGCATTGGCTACGGAAAATATTCGGCGCGGCAGGTGCTGGCGCGGCTGTTGCCGGCGGGAGCCACGCCGTCGATGGCAGGTGATATTGAGGCCGAGGGACTCTCGAACACGCCCGGAGCGATCGCGAGCGTGGTGCGGCGCGTGTTTGGCGACCACAACGCGATCATGGTCAAGGGCCAGGGCGACATGCTGGTCTACCGCGCGCGCTGCTGCAATCCCATACGCGGGGAAAGCATTGTGGGCTACATCACACGCGGCAAGGGAGTGGCGGTGCACGCAGTGAACTGCCCGAACGTGACCAACCTGATGTACGAGCCGGAACGCCGGATCGATGTGGAGTGGGCGCGGGATGAGACGACGCCTACGGCTTATCCGGTGAAGCTGACGGTCTACTGCGACGACCGTTTTGGTATGCTTAAAAGCATTACAAGTGTTATTGGAGATGCTCAGAGTAATATACGAAACATTGGGGCGCGTACTGAGAACAGCCAAGCCAGCGTTGAGATCGTGCTCGACATCTCCGACCTGAAACACCTCGAACAGATCATGGCCGGACTGCGCAAGATTCCGGGCGTGCATGAGGTGCAGAGGCTGCAGAAAATCTAAGCCTAAATGTTCAAGGTTCAGTGAACTCATCGGAGGGAAGGCGTGCGTCATGAAGCGAAGTGTTTTGTTCTGGCAGTGGGAGTGATGCTCATGGTCACTAGCGCCGCGGGACAGCAATTTCAGCTCATGGAAGCTTCCATCAACGAAATTCATCACGCCTTCGAGAGCGGCAAGCTGACTTGCCACAGCCTGGTGCAGCAGTACCTGGACCGTATCGAGGCGTACGATCAGCGGGGGCCCGCGGTCAATGCCATGCTGTACGTAAACCCCAACGTGCTGGAGCAGGCCGATGCCATGGACAAGCAGCTTAAACTCGGCACCCAGCTCAAGCCGCTCCAGTGCATTCCGGTGGTGCTGAAGGACAATTTCGACACCGCCGATATGCCGACCACCGGCGGATCGCTGGCGCTCAGGGGCATGCAGCCGGCGAGGGATGCGTTCACGGTGGCGCGGCTCCGTCAAAACGGAGCCCTGATTCTCGGGAAAGCGAACATGCATGAGCTAGCGATCACCGGCATAACGGTGAGTTCGCTGGGTGGACAAACGAAGAACCCCTATGAACTGACGCGCACGCCGGGCGGGTCTTCCGGCGGCACGGGCGCTGCCTTGGCCGCCAACTTCGCTGCGGTGGGCACCGGTTCGGACACGGTAAACTCGATCCGTTCGCCATCGTCAGCCAACAGCCTCGTGGGCATTCGTCCGACCCGCGGCCTGATCAGCCGGGCGGGGGTTATTCCTTGCTCATTTACCCAGGACGCAGTTGGGCCGATAACGCGAACCGTGGCCGATGCGGCGGTCATGCTCGACGTGATGGCGGGCTACGATCCAGACGATCCCGTAACCGCGCTGGGTGTTGGCAAGATTCCCAGGACCTATACTGCTTCTCTGGACCGCACTGCCTTGAAAGGCGCGCGCATCGGCGTGCTGCGCACATTGTTCGGCACGGGCCCCGATCACCAGGAGGTCAACCGGGTGATGGCCAGTGCCCTCGAAGTGCTGAAACAGCAGGGCGCGATTCTGGTGGATGTGGAAGACGCGGCCTTCGACACGGGCAAACTGGTTACCGATCTCGACGTCCAGAAGTATGAGTACAAGTTCGTTCTCAACAATTACCTCAAAGCTCAGCCCAATCCGCCGGTGCACTCGCTTGCCGAGTTCATCGCTACGGGCAATTACCACAAGCCGACGCTGGAGAAGTTCCTGGCGTCGGCGCAAAGCTATAAGGACGGGCTGAACGAAGCGGACTACAAGGACCGGCGCGTCAAGCTCGATGACCTGCGGGTGCGGCTGGCGGACACCATGGCGAAGAACAACCTGGTGGCATTGGCGTATCCGCATCAGAAACGCCTACCAGTAATGATTGGTGACATGAACCAGGCGGAGCGCAACGGCATCCTGGCCTCAATCACGGGATTTCCGGCCATTACGGTTCCGGCGGGGTTTTCCACGCCGACAGAGAGCGCTCCGGTCGGAGTGCCGGTCGGGATCGAATTTCTCGGTCCGCCGTTTAGCGAGCCGCAGTTGTTGCAGATCGCCTACGGCTTCGAGCAGGCGACGCACGCACGCAAACTACCGCAATCTATGCCGCCGCTAAATGCTCGTTGAATTGAGGAAATAGGGTTGCATCGTAAAGTTGACCTGGCTGCGCTCTTCTGCGTTAATTAACAGCGGAGGATCCATGCGCGAAGTTGTTTCCACCAAAGACGCTCCTCAGGCGATTGGGCCTTACTCGCAAGCGATCAAGGCTAATGG
>JBAUVZ010000145.1:0-6856 GCA_049583505.1 Candidatus Sulfotelmatobacter sp. | reverse complement strand
CCGATCACGATGACCGAGCGGAAGAGCGGGTGCACACCCAGATACTTCATCGCGTAGGCCACGGGAGCTTCGGCAGCTTCACCCGACACGAAGGTTGTGTACTTCATCATGCCGAGCAGAACGACGGCAACGCCGACATATAGCAGCGTGCAGACCACCAGCGACATGATGATGCCGAAGGGCAAATCTTTTTGCGGATTGCGCGATTCCTCGGCCGCGGTGGAAACCGAATCGAATCCGATGTAGGTAAAAAAAACGATGGCCCCTCCGGTAACGATTCCGGCGAAGCCAGAAGGTGCGAAGGGCACCCAGTTCGCGGGCTTCACTAGCATTCCACCGACTACCAGAAAGGTTAGGATGGCGCCGATTTTGACCGCCACCATGATGTTATTGGTCTCCGCCGACTCCTTCACTCCCCGCACCAGCAGCAGCGTGAGAACGAAAACGATGAGAAAGCCAGGGAGATTGAAATAGGCGCCCGTCCACTGCCCACCGGCCCAGACCGGACTGGCAAGTTTTTCCGGCAAGTTGATGCCAAACACCGCCAGCTGTGCTTTTGTATAACCAGCAAAGCCAACCGCGACTGCGACGTTCGAGACTACGTATTCGAGGATGAGGTCCCAGCCGATGATCCAGGCAAAAATTTCGCCGAGCGTCGCGTAAGAGTAGGTGTAGGCGCTGCCAGCGATCGGAATCATCGAGGCCAGTTCGGCATAGCACAACCCGGCAAAACTGCAGGCGACCGCGACCAGGAGAAACGAAATCGCAATCGATGGCCCGGCCGGCGGGCGTCCGTGCATGAGCGCTCCCGCCGTGCTGCCGGTGCGCAATAAATTCACGATTATGTCGAGCGCCTGCGCGTGCAGGATGGATGGGGCCTGAAAATACTCGCCCGCGGCCGCAGTGCCGGTAAGAATGAAAATTCCGGAGCCGATGATCGCCCCGATGCCCAGCGCGGTCAGCGACCATGGCCCAAGGGTTTTTTGCAGCCGTTGCCCTGGGGCCTCGGATTCGGTGATCAGCTTGTCGATCGACTTGCAGCAGAAAAGCTGGTTGTCGCTGGTTCGAACGGTCGAAGTGCGCACGGTGGCCGTGGGTTCCGGAGATGACGGTGACAAGAGGTTGTTGTCTCCTCACAGCGGGAGTCGGGCATGGGCCACCGGCCCATGCCCGTAATTCCGAGCGTGCGGCCTACCGCTTCGACTGGCCGCGAGCCAACTTCTTCACCTTGCGCTTTTTCGATCCGCGGGCGTAATCGCGCGGCTTCTTCGGCTTTTCCGCTTTGGTCTTCTTGCGCGATGCGCGTTTTGCTTTTTTGCGTTCTTCTTTGGTCAGGGTTGCTGTGTTTGCCATGATTGCTTTCTGGGAACCTAAATTTGTAAGTTGGTTATTGGGTAATTTTGTAATTCAAGGCCGGGTAACCGTGAAATTACCCAACTACAAAATTACCAAGTTCTTCTCAAGCCCGCTCCAGTTGCGCATACTTCTCCACCAGCTTCTTCAATCCGAAGCGAGGGAATTGTACCGTAATCTTGGCTTCTTCGCCTTCTCCTTCTCGCTGATAGACCGTGCCCTCGCCATATTTCGGATGGCGTACCTTCTGTCCGGGGCGGAATCCTCGCTTGCCGGTGGGTTCCTCGACCGGCGTCTTGTGAACGCTGAACTTCTTGCCCCGCGAGGCAAAGAACTCGGCGATGTTCTCGATGGAGTTGTAGGGCTTGGCCGGGGCGGTCGGCTTTTGGCGGCCAGGTTGTCCGCCGCCGCGCTTCCAGCTTGCGCTTTGGTCTTCGTCTTCGTAGGAATAGTGCCCGTCTTCATCGTACGCGGCGGAGCTTCGACCTGTTGGACGGCCGAGCGCCTGCCCTGAGCTCGTCGAAGGGGCGGCCGTTCCCACATAAGCAGTGCCTGGGCTGCGGCGTCTTCCTAACTCTTCGATCAGCTGGATCGGCACTTGTTCCAAGAATCTCGAGGGCACGCTGGCCTCGGGCAAATCAGTACCGTATCTCCGCCGGTAGACCGCGCGAGTGAGGATTAGTTGATCCATGGCGCGAGTCATGCCGACGTAGCATAAACGCCGCTCTTCTTCCACGTCGTCAGGCTCGAGCATGGTGCGCGAGTGCGGGAACAATCCCTCTTCGAGGCCACTGAGGAATACGAGCGGAAACTCCAGGCCCTTGGCCGCGTGCAGGCTCATGAGCGTAATCTGCGAGCGCTCGTCGTAGTCGTCGGCATCGCTGATAAGAGCCGCGTGGTCGAGAAACTGGTCAAGCGATTCTCCGCGGTCGCGCGAGTCCATCGCGGCATTCACCAACTCACGCAGGTTTTCGATGCGGGAGAACGCTTCCGGCGTGTCCTCCTCTTCGAGCAGCTTGATGTAGCCGGTGCGGTCGATCAGAAACTTGAGCAGGTCGGCCGTGGAGGGAAGGATGGCGGACGCAGCTGGGACCCCGGCACCCGCAGCAGCGCCGACGTCCTGCGGGCTGTCGTGAAGAGCCTGCCCTGAGCTTGTCGAAGGGCGTCCCGCCTCCACACCATCGCTGCTCGCGGAACTCGCTGTACCAAAGTCAAAGGAGCTGTTCTCGAATTCGCCGGGATCGAACGCAGCCGCGCCGTCTGGAATTGGATCCTCTGCGTCGGCTTGCAACGCCTGAGGCGCCTCCGGTGTTTGTGCGGGCGCCAGTCCGCCTGCCACACCTTCTTCCGCACTTTCTTCCAGCTGCTCGACGAACGTTCCTGACAACATCGCCTGCGCATCCGTAATCAATTGCCGAAAATTCTTCAGCGCGGCCAGTGCCCGCGCCGGCAGAAGTTGCCGTCGGATTGCCTCCCCGATCGCGCCCCAGAGCGATAAGCCCGTCTCCAGCGCAAGCCGCTCCAGGGTTTCGATCGTGCCTTTGCCGATGCCGCGAGTGGGCGTGTTGATGACGCGCAGCAGTGAGATCGAGTCATCCGGATTCTGGATAACCTTGAGATACGAGATCAGGTCCTTGATCTCCGCACGCTCGTAGAACGAGAATCCGCCGACCACTTTGTATTTCAAGCCATAGCGGCGCATGGCCTCCTCAAACAGCCGCGATTGAGAATTAGTGCGGTAGAGCACGGCGGCTCGCGGAGCCTCGCCCCTCTGCGCAGCCTCGCGCAGATATTTAGCAATGTGGTCAGCGGCGAAAAGCGCTTCGTTTTCGCCGTCTGGAGCCTCGTAGTAGCCAATCTTCGTTCCGCCCTGCCGCGCAGTCCAAAGGTTCTTACCCTTGCGCCGGATGTTGTTCGCGACCACCGACGACGCTGCCTCCAGAATATTCTGCGTGGAGCGGTAGTTCTGTTCGAGGCGAATAATCTTCGCCTCGGGAAAGTCCTTTTCGAATTCGAGAATGTTGCGAATGTCGGCTCCGCGCCACGAATAAATCGACTGATCCTCATCGCCAACAGCGCAAACGTTGTGCCGCGTGCCGGCCAGCATGCGCATCAGTTCGTACTGCGGCCGGTTGGTGTCCTGGTATTCGTCGATCAGTAGATACTGAAAGCGGCGGTTGTAATATTCGCGAACGGGCGCCGCCGTCTTCAAGAGACGCGCGGCTTCCAGAAGAAGATCGTCGAAGTCGAGAGCGTTGGCCTTGCGCAGCTCCTTGCGATATTCCTCAAAGAGATGCGCGATCTTCTCAGTCTTCGGATCAGCCGACTGCAGGTAAAGCTCCTGCGGACCGAGCATGTGATTCTTTGCCCAGGAAATTCGCGAGAGCACCGTTCGCGGCGTGAGTTGCTTGTCGTCAAGGCCGAGACGCTTCATCACCGACTTGACCACCGCTTGCTGATCGCTCTCGTCGTAGATAACAAATTTCTTCGTATGCCCGATCGGCGGTTGCCCGGGCGTAGCCGAGGGAATCTGCAACGCTTCAATGTCGCGGCGAAGAACCCGCACGCAGAACGAATGAAACGTCGAGATAACCGGCTTGGCAATGCTCAGTCCACCAACAAGCTTCTCGACGCGCTCGCCCATCTCGGCGGCGGCCTTGTTGGTGAACGTCATCGCCAGAATGGATTCCGGCATCACTCCCATGTGCTCGATCAGGTAGGCGATGCGGTAAGTAATAACGCGCGTCTTCCCGCTTCCCGCCCCAGCGAGGATCAGCACCGGCCCCTCAGTAGTTTCGACGGCCTCACGCTGCTGCGGATTGAGTTGATCAAGAAAAGACAATGCGGAAGTGGCTCCGGACTCGATAACTGAATTTTACAGGATTGTGAACCTACGATCGTCCTGAGCCCTTGCAGGATCCTCACACCCAGGCCCCCATCAGATGTCCCAACCCGCCGCGCACCATCAGGCCGTCTTCGCGGTTCTTGAAATAACGTGCATTGAGTTCCTTGCCCTGCAGGAATTCCGTGCGGCAGAATCCAATCTCCTTCAACTCGTCCTGCAGCTTCCCAGGATCGAAGAATAATTGAAACGGCTCTCCATATCGGGCCACGCGCTGAGACAGCGCATCCAGCGCCTGCCTCTGCCCCGCGTTGAGCAGGGCGGGGTCCACCGCAAAATCAAATACCACCCCGCTGCCGACAGGCATTTTCGCAACAAAGCCCAACGTGATCATGCAGGCTTCACGCGTGAGATAAGGCGTCACTCCCAGCCAGGAGAAAAACGCCGCGCTCAAGTCAAATCCGGACTGCCCAAGCCCATCCGCCAGCGTTTGCTGCTCGAAGTCGATGGGAACAAAGGTCAAAGATGGCGGTATCGCAATACCCGCCGCCTGCAATTGCTCGCGCTTCCAGGCTTGCGTCGCGGGATGATCCACCTCAAACACTCGCAGGCCGGGGTAAGGGTTGCGGTAAGCGAAGGTATCGAGTCCAGCGCCGAGGACAACGTATTGCCTTACGCTATGGCCAACAGCGCGGGCAAGTTCATCCTCAGCATAGCGGCTGCGCGCCACCATGAACGCCCGGAACGCGCGCGAAAAGGAAGGGCCTTCTTTCGGATTCGATCGCAGCTCTTCGGCAGCTTCGGTCCCAATAATCCGCAGCGCCAGCGGATCGTCGAGCACCTTGGGTTGGTCCAGCAGTTGATGCGCCGCCCGCCGAATCGCTACCCGCCGCGCCGTTCTGCTGAATTTACCCTCTTGCATTGGCGCGCCCGGTCCTTTATTCAGTTCCCGCCTGCGCTGCCTTGCATTCCTCACACGGGCACACCTCGCGCAGGAACTTCCACGAGTAAATCCCGAGGTCATGATCATCGTTCCACTTGAACCGGATGGCGTATTTGCCCATGCCTTCAGCGGAAACCGGCTTGGCAGCGGGTTTAAACATGGGTAGAGCGCCAGGAGCAGGTTTCGCAGGCTCGCCCGGCTTCCGCCTGGCTTTGTCGCGCTCTTCGTTGCACATGGCGCAAGGGCAGGCATCGCGAAGAAAGACGAACCCGTAGTGTGAAACGTGGCCGTCGGCCCACTCGATGTCCACACCGATGCCGGTCGTGAGGTTCACCTTCACCGACTTGGGGTCCGTAGCCGCGCTGGGCGCCTGTAGCGGAGACTGCATGGCTTCAGTATCGCATAGGGGAATGAGCGGCGATCGCGGCTAGGCGAATTGTCGGCAGGGGCCTGAATCCGGTAGAATATAGCTTCGCTTCAAGGCTTCTGAAAGGATCGACAGCAGTCATGGCACAACAGTGTGATATCTGCGGCAAGAAACCGCAATTTGGGAACCGCATCAGCCACGCCCATAACGTAACCAAGAGGCGCTGGAACGTGAATCTGCGCCGGGTGCACGCCCGCGTGGGCGCTGCCACCAAGCGCATCCGCGTATGCACCTCCTGCCTGCGCAGCGGCAAAGTGGTCAAGGCGTAGAGTCGCGACGCTACTGCACGCCCAGCAACTGCACATCAAAAATCAGAGTGGCGTTGGCCGGAATCGCCCCCGGATAACCCTCTGCCCCGTAACCAAGTGCGGGAGGAATGCGCAACTGCCGCTTGCCTCCAACCTTCATCCCGGCAACTCCTTCTTCCCATCCCTTGATGACCTCGCCGTTGCCGATGGTGAAATCGAAAGGCTTCCCCGCATCCACTGAGCTGTCAAATTTCTTGCCGGTAGTAAGCCAGCCCGTGTAATGCACCCGCACATGGCTGCCTTCCTTCGCCACCTCGCCGTTGCCCACCCGGATATCCCAGTAGACAAGCCCGGAGTCCGTCTTCACGCCGTCGCCAGTCACCTTGGTGGGCGCATTAGTGTTGGGAGCCGTCGACTTCTTGGCTGCACTCTGCGCCAGCACAAACATCGCCGTCAGCGCAAGCAAGACGGCCACTGTCGTAACGTATCTCGTCATTCGTATCTCCTTCAATCCCATCTTAAAACAGACGGCTCCAAGGAGACACAGGTTGCCGGTCTACCCTGTGACCCTCGGAGCCTACCCTGTTTTGCCGAAGCCCCGAGCGAAGCCGAGGGGGAAGCCGAAGGGCCTCTGTGTCTAAGATTTTTCTTACGCCAGCGCGATCACGTCAATCTCCACCAGCACGTCCTTGGGCAGCCGCGCCACTTCCACGGTGGCTCGAGCCGGCGGATCAGAACTGAAATATTGGCCGTAAACCTGATTCATGGCGGCAAAATCGTTCATGCTCTTCAGGAAGACGGTAGACCGCACAACCTTCCCTAGCCCGCTGCCCGCAGCTTCCAGAATCTCCGACAGATTGCGCAGCACGCGATCGGTCTGCGCGGCCACATCTCCCGCAACCACTTGCTGCGTAGATGGATCAATAGCAATCTGCCCGGACGTGAACACGAATCCATTAGCCTTGATCGCTTGCGAGTAAGGCCCAATCGCCTGAGGAGCGTCTTTGGTGGAAACAACTTCGCGCATGGATCCTCCGCTGTTA
>JBAUVZ010000144.1:0-24920 GCA_049583505.1 Candidatus Sulfotelmatobacter sp. | reverse complement strand
TCGGCGAAGGCCAGCCAGGCTTGGGCCTCCTTGCGATCGTCTTCAACGACGTCGGCGAATTCTGATTTCTCGGCGGCCAGCTTTTTATGAATGCTTTCGGTGGCGGCGAGATCTTTGCGGACGTCCTCAGGCTTGCGGAGATGGGCCGACCCAATCGCACGCGCCCAGTAGATCACCGAATCTTCCGCTGTGCCCGCAACCTCGGCTGGAGGGAGCGCGGCCGCAGTGGGCCAGTCGTGCATCTCGATCGGATACAGCGCGGTCAGGTGGGCCAGCGCCGCGGCGTGCGGATCGAATCCCTTGCCATACATGTCGTCGTGCTTGTCGGGCATGGCGCGGATTTCCTCGATCAGGGCTTTGGCGTCGGCGTCGCGTCCACTTTGCATGTAGGCGTAGAAAAGAAAATCCATGGCGTGGAACTGGTGGCCTTCACCGCCCATGCCCATGGCAGCAGTTTTGCGCGTGGCGGCGATGGAGGCGAGGTTCGAGTTGATGTCATCCTGCCATAGGCCCACGCGGGCGAAGATGTGCGAAGGCATGTGCAGGGCGTGCGGAGCCGCAGGCGCGACCTGCGCGTAGCGGCGGGCGGCGGGCAAGCCGAGTTGCGCGAGCTGCGGCTTATCGTAGGCGTGGATCAGGTAGTGGGCCACACCCGGATGGTCAGGCTCGATGGCGAATAGTTTCTCGAGGATGGCGGCCGCTTGCTTGCGGTTGGCGAAGGTTGCATCTTCGTGAGGTTCGGAGGCTAGCAGAGATAGCGCGTAGAAGACCGCAGCTTCGTGATCGTCGGGGTAGGTCTCGTAGACCTTCTTCATGGAATCGGAGTAGGCCTTGGCGCGAGCTTCGTGATTCAGTTTCTTGGAGTTGCTGTAGAAGGCTGTGACGGCCGTGATGTATGCCTTCTCGCGCGGGGTCGAGGGGCCGTCGGTGGTTTTTGCCTGGTGGACTTCGTCCATACCTCTCTGGATGACCTTCTTATCGGGTTCGTTCCACAGTTGGTGCCACAGGCTCATGGCTACGCCCCAGTGCGCCATGGCGCAGTGAGGGTCGTCCGTGGAAATTTGCATGAATTCCTTTTCCGCCTCTTCGTACCAGAAGGAATGCAGCAGAGCCACGCCGCGTTCAAACGACTTCTGGACAGAGGGCGCACAGGAAACCGGGAAGTTGACCGTGCCCAGTTGCGCGGCAGTGAGGTCTTCGTGATGGTGGCCCTGGTCGTCATCAGCGCGGGCGGCGGAGGTGAAGGCAGTAAGTGCAAGAAGAGAGGAAAAGAGCAGCAGGAACGCGATACGCTTCATGGGAACCTCGCTGAGATGCGAGTCTAGTTGAGCGAGAAGCACAGGGTCAAACGGCGGGCGGGTATGCAACCTCAAGCGCGGCAAAGTCTTTATGAAATACTTATGAAATATTTATTCTGTGATTCCAGGCCACTTCTGCTACACTTCGCCGGAATCGGGTTTGGGTGGTCACGGGCCACGGGGCGTGCCTTCCATCCTTCTGGCCAAAGAATGCCAGACGTAGAATCCACGCAAACAAATTACTTTACCCAGACCGCAGGGAGTAGCCATGGATCTGCACCCTGGGCCAGAGAAGTATCGCGTTCCTGCAGTAAAGCTCGCCGACGTCGATCCCATCCGGCGGGCTCTCCACGAAAACGAAGACTGGTATCAGGATCTGGTCGAGCACAGCCAGGATCTTTTGTGCATCCACGATTTGGAAGGCCGGCTTCTGTCGATCAACCCCGCACCGGCACGAGTGTTGGGCTACAGCGTGGAAGAACTCCTGCAGATGCCGATGCGGGAGATTATCGTTCCCGAATTTCGTCCCCAGTTTGACGCCTATCTGAGCCAGATTGCGCGCGTGGGAGAGTCCAGGGGCCTGATGGCGGTGATGACTCGGTCGGGAGAGCGGCGGATCTGGGACTACCACAACACGCTGCGAACCGAAGGCGTGGCGACGCCAATTGTGCGAGGCCTGGCCCACGACGTCACCGAACAAAGGTACGCGGAGAAACTGGCGCGCGAAGCCAGCGAGGGCCTGCTCTGCAAGATGAGCGAAAGCGAGCGCACGATCCGGGAGCTGAAGCTGTTCCGAACCCTGGTTGACCAGTGCAACGATGCCATTGAAGTGGTGGATCCGGAGACACTTCGATTTCTCGATGTCAATGAGAAAGCCTGCTCCGAGCTGGGCTACTGCCGCGAAGAGCTTCTGACTCTAAGAGTTTTCGACATTGATCCCGCGGTGACCGAGTCTTCGGTCGCGAAGGTGATCGAACAATTGCGGGATTCTGAATCCCTGGTGATGGAAAGCGTCCACCGGCGGAAGGGCGGATCGACTTTCCCGGTGGAAGTCAGCATGAGACGGGTCCAGCTTGAGCGGGATTACATTGTCGCCATCGCTCGCGACCTCACCGAGCGCAAGCACGCCGAGACTCTGCTTCAGGCCAGCGAGCACCGCTATCGAACTCTTCATGAACGCTCTCCGGTTGGCGTCGCCTGGATCGACAGTCAGACGGGCCGCTTCCTGGGGGTCAATCCGAAGTTCTGCGAAATCGTCGGAAGGGCGGAACAGGACCTGCTGGGGCGCGATTTCCAGAGCATCACGCACCCGGACGACTTAGCCGGGAACCTCGACAAACTGCGACAACTCTCGGCCGGAGAGGTGGGACAGTACGAACTAGAAAAAAGGTATCTGCGTCCGGATGGCTCGGTGCGCTGGGTCGAGGTCGAGGTTGTGCCGATGTGGCCGGAGGGTCATGGGCCAGTTTGGCACATGGCGATAATCCAGGACATCACTGAGCGCAGGCTTGCGGAGGAGGCGCTCCGAACCAGTGAGCGGCACCAGCACAGGATCGCAGGGCAATTGGAGGCAGAACGTGCCCGCCTGATCGAGGCTCAAGCCGTGGCAAAAGTGGGCAGTTGGGAAGCCGAGTTGCCAAGCCTGGAGATTACCTGGTCCGAGCAGACCCACCGAATTTTTGAGACTGATCCCTCCCATTTTCACCCCAGGCGTCCGGACTTTGTGGAATTTATCCATCCGGAGGATCGCGCGAAAGTGGATGCTGCGTTTCAGGCTTCGCTCGACAAGGGTGCACCCTCCAGCGTCGAATATCGGATTGTCATGGCAGACGGCCGCGTCAAAGTCCTGGAGGAGCAATGGAGGGTTTTTCACGATGAACAAGGGCGGCCAATTCGGCTGGTGGGTACCTGCCGCGACATCACCGAACGCAAGCGGGCGGAGGAAGCACTGCGAGATGCCAAGGAGTTTTCCGAGAACCTGATCCGGACTGCCAACGTAATCGTCCTCGGTCTGGACGCCGGGGGAAACGTCAAGCTGTTTAATGAAGCGGCGGAAGAGATCACTGGATACACATTCGAGGAGTTGAGGGGCAAGAATTGGTCGATTCTGGTGCCGAAAGATCGATTTCCTCATGTGTGGGGGGAGTTTGACCGGCTTATGGATGGGACGGCAGGCCCGACCTTTGAGAATCCAATTATCACCAAGACGGGTGAGGAGCGCTACATCGCGTGGCGGAACAGCGTAGTAAGAGTTAACGGCAGGGTCGTTGCCACGATCTCGTTTGGAAACGACATTACGCAGCGCAGGCGGGCTGAGGAGGCGCTTCGCCGCAGCGAAGAGAGTTACCGCATGTTCGTCTCGCAGAGTTCGGAGGGTATCTTCTGCGAGGAAATGGACGCGCCGGTTTCCATCGACCTTCCGGAAGACGAGTTGGTTCATCACGTCCTCTACGACAGCCACATTGTGGAATGCAACGACGCCCTGGCGACGATGTACGGGCTGACTTCGGCGAAGAAGCTGTGGGGAAAACACTGGACCGAAATGATGGCGCCGGACGATCCGCAGAATGTTGAAATGACCCGGCAGTTCGTTCGCTCCGGCTTTCGCGTGCTGGAACGTGAGTCTCGCGAAGTCGATATTCATGGCAATCCTAAAATCTTCCTCAATAGCATGATTGGCACCGTGGAAAATGGCATGCTGGTGCGCACCTGGGGCATTCAGCGGGACGTGACCGAGAAGGTGAGGCTGGAGGAATCTCAACGGAAGGCGCAAGAAGCCCTGCGCCAGAATGTTGCCCAACTGCAGCAAGTCACCGAAGAACTTCGGCTGGCCAAGGAGAAGTTGTCGGAAGAAAAGCTCTATCTGGAAGAGGCCATTGATACTGAGCTGGGGTTTGGGGAGATTATCGGGCGCAGCAGCGCCTTACGAGAAGTGATGCAAAAGGTGGCTAAGGTCGCTCCCAGCGACGCTACCGTGCTGCTGCTGGGCGAAACCGGAACTGGCAAGGAGTTGGTGGCGCGCGCGCTGCACCGCATGAGCCACCGGGAGGGCAACAGTTTCATCAAGCTGAACTGCGCGGCCATCCCTTCGGGATTGCTGGAAAGCGAGTTGTTTGTCCACGAGAAAGGAGCGTTCACTGGTGCGGTTGCCCGGAAACTGGGCCGCCTGGAGCTGGCCGACCGGGGCACGCTGTTTCTGGATGAAATCGGAGAGATTCCTCTGAGCCTGCAGCCCAAGCTGCTGCGCGTTCTTCAGGACATGGAGTTCCAACGGTTGGGCGGCACCCAGACGTTGAAGGTCAATTTTCGCCTGCTGGCGGCGACCAACCGGGACCTGCTGCAGAGTGTGAAGGCGCGCGAGTTTCGCAGCGACTTGTATTACCGGTTGAACGTGTTCCCCATCTTAACCCCGCCTTTACGTGAGCGGCGCGAGGACATCCGGCCCCTCGTCGAGCACTTCGTGCGCAAGTTCGCCCATCAAATGAAAAAGTCCATCACCCACATTCCCTCAAGAACCATGGAAATGCTGGTGCGGTGGCACTGGCCGGGCAATATTCGCGAACTGGAGAACTTTGTGGAGCGTTCGGTCATTCTTACTCCGGGTTCGGTTTTGCAGGCACCGCTATCGGAATTACACACGGCAGCTGACCAGGGCAATGGTGGCAGTGGCGGCAGTCTGCGAGACCAGGAACGCGAACGCATTCTTCGCGCGCTTCGCGATTGCCACGGTAGGCTGGGCGGGCCGGACGGCGCAGCCGCGCGCCTCGGCCTGAAACGCACCACTCTGCAGTCCAAGCTCGACCATCTCGGGATCAAGCCCGGCGGGTATCGGACGTGAGTAGCAAGCGGTTTGACACCCGCCCTGTCTCATTCATAGAACTGTCATCCCGAACGTGAGAAAGCCCCTCGCGTGCGCGAGGGGCTTTCTCTGGGGGAGGGACTGGGGCGGAGGCGCCCTTTGGGTCCCAAGGCTGATGCGATCCCTAACTACTTCGGTTGCTGTTGCTGGTCGGCGGTGGTCACCGGAGCCGAAGAATTGCTGGAGAGTTGTTCCAGATCGTTCTTCAGCAGGCTGATTTCCACGCGCCCGCCGCTGATGTGCTTGGTCTTGGCATCCGCGTCCGCACCTGCTACCGGAGCGTTGCCCATGCCTACGAGGTAAATGCGGTAAACCGGAATCTCGTGGCTAAGCACCATGTAGCGGACCACCGACTCGGCCATCTTCTGCGAGTTTGAGATTGCGATCTGGCCCTTGCCGGATGAGAAACCCTGCACTTCGATGATGTAGCCGCGCTGTCCCTTCACCGTGTTCGCCATCTCGTCGAGAGCGTCCTTGGCGTTCTTGCTCAGGACGGTCTGGCCGGGCTTGAAACGAATTTCGGTCTGGTTCGACGCCTTGTACTGGTCGATGTTGCCAACCACGGTCTCGACCGTCTGGATGCGGGTGGTGGCCTGCTGCGCGGTCTGCTGCGCCACGGTGGCCTTGTTGCCGGCATCTATGGCGTGCTGATCGGCCTCATTGGCCTTGTCCGAAGCCAGCTTGATGCCAGCCTGGGCGCGGGAATCGGTGTCCTTGATCGCCTTGCTGTTGGCGGCGGTCAAGTCATCCAGCTCATTGACGCGGTCGCGGATGGGGTCGGTCTGCCGCTTTACGTAGGTCTTGCGGGCGAATGGGTTCACACGGCCCCAGAAACCCTCACGGGCAGGTGCCTGTAGAGGCTGCTTGCCGGTGGCGGTATCGGTGGACTGAGTGGTGGTCGGGGTGGCGGCTTGAGTCTGGGTAGACGAAGTTTGCGCGAAGGCCGGAAGTGCAAGCACTGCGGCCAGGGGCAAAGTAACGAGAATGCGACTGTTCATAAGAAACTTCCTCCAAGTTGGGGGAGCGTTTGGGGGGCTCCACTCCAGCACGCCAAAACGGGCGTGTTGCGTGATTTTGATTGCGTCCCCTAAGACAACTATCAAGAGCAGGCGATAACCGCCGTGCTGGCCTGCGCTGACGCAACGCAGGCCCAACATCTCAAACTCCAGGCTCCGTTAAGCTTGTTGGCGCCTACCTCTTGTATAACAGGTTGGATGCCAAACCTAGCTCCATAGTTAAAGAGCTAAATGCTTGATATTCAAAGACATTATACCTCCGGTGGGGACCGAGGGATAGCACCCCGCGTTCCCGGCAGGGTAATTTTGGGAAACCTGATATAAAAACTGCGTGCACTATGAAGTCCCGGGGAGGACAACTTTGGAATCGACCAATCTGCGAAATGGATGTTGGTCGGCGAGAATCGGTTTGACAGGAATCTGCCGGGGACGAATGCCGCGGCGAGTCGTTACGCTGGCGGCGGTCGCGATCCTGTCGAGTGCGGTGAGTCAGGCATCGACCGAATTTGGTTTCGCCAAGCCTGCTTCCGCCAAACCTGGCGCTCCAGCGGAAGAACCTCCGCCGACGATGGCCTCGTCCCGCATTCCCGCGGATCGCTTGCAACAGTATTCCGATCTTGCGCTGGCGTGGATGCAGGAGTACTTGCGCATTGATACCACCAACCCTCCGGGGAATGAGATGCGCGCCGTTGCTTTCTACAAGAAGGTTCTCGATCAGGAAGGCATTGAGAATCGCGTCTTCGAATACAAGGCGGGACGTGGCGATCTGTGGGCTCGCCTGCCGCATACCACGGCGGAGGCCAAGCGTCCCATCATCCTGCTGAACCATATGGACGTGGTCACCAGCGACGCGGCGCACTGGAAAGTTCCACCCTTCAGCGGAGAGATCAAAGATGGATGGCTCTGGGGTCGCGGGGCGCAGGATATGAAGGACGAAGGTTTGGCGCAACTGGTGGTGATGGTGATGCTGAAGCGCGAGAAAGTCGAACTCGATCGCGACGTGATTTTCCTGGCCGTGGCCGACGAAGAAGCGGACGGCACCGGCACCGACTGGTTCATCGCTCACCAGCGGGAAATGCTCGAGAACGCGGAGTTTCTGATCAACGAAGGTGGCGAGAACCTGCTGGAAAATGGCAAGGTTAAGTACCTGGGCGTGGATGTGGGCGAGAAGACGACGTTCTGGTTGCACGTGGTGGCGCACGGGCGTCCGGGGCATGCTTCGCGGCCTATTCCGGATTCGGCGCCGAATCGGCTGGTGCGCGCGCTGAACCGGATCCTGGCCTACCGCACGCCGCTGAAGGTACTGCCGGTGGTGGAGGAATTCCTGCGCGACATGGCTCCTTACGAACCGCCGGAGGAGGCGCGGGAGTATCGCAACATCCGAACAGCGATTGAAGACAAGAAGTTTCAGCAGGATGTGGAGAAGGACGAGTCGCTGAACTTTCTGCTGCGCGACACGATTTCTCTCACCATGATGGGCGGGTCGGAACAGACCAACGTGATCCCGCCGGAGGCCTGCGCGAATCTGGATGTGAGGATTCTGCCTGGAGGAGATCCCAAGGCGTTGCTGGAAGAGATCCGACGAGTTGTGGATGATCCGAACGTCACTGTCGAGCCGCTGAACGCGGAATTCCGCGAGGCAAACTACTCGCCCACGAATACGGCGCTATACGACGCCATCCAGAGAGTCTCGGGAAAATATTTCCCGGGTACTCCGGTGGTGCCACACATCACCAGCGGCTACACGGAGAATCAGCGCTACCGGCCGCTGGGCATCAATGCTTACGGGTTCAGTCCTTATACAGCCACCGAAGAGGAGAGCAACACGGAGCATGGGAACGACGAGCGGATTCGCGTGGAGGAAGTGCGGCGCGGGCCGAGGATTCTGTTTGATGTGGTGGCGGCGGTAGCGGGGAAGTGAGGCGGTCGCACGGATAGATTTAAAGAGCGACGGTACGTCAGTTGATAGCCTTGAACTTCGCGACTATCGCCGTGATGTCGTCGTATTGTTCCTGAAAACTAAATCGCCGAACCCCATCCACGATTGCGGTCAACAAAGCCTGGCACGGCAGGTCCCGATGTTGCTGAAGCGATTCAATCAGGCACCGCTCGCCAAATTCCTCTCCTCGCTCGTTACAGGCTTCGGTGATGCCATCAGTGTAAAGCGCAAGCACGTCCCCTGGAGAGAGCCGGTGTTCCCCGATCGAGCAATTCCAATCTCTGAACAGCCCGAGCAGCGTGCTGGTGGACTCGAGCCGATCCACCTTGCCGTCGCCTCTTACCAGGAGACCTGACAAATGGCCGCAATTGACGTAGCGCAGTCGCCGCGTCGTCTCGTCGTACTCGACAAACAAAAGCGAGGCATAGGCATTGTCGCCGGTGTTGTCATAGAAGAGGCGGTTCACCGAGCGGAGCAACGCCTCGGGCTGATCGACGGCGAGCGCCGTCTGGCTCCGTAGGCTGGCCTGCAAATTCGCCATCAGCAGGGCGGCGGCGATTCCCTTGCCGGAAACATCGCCGATGATCAACCCCAGCCGCTGCGGCCCGAGATTCAGGAAATCGAAATAATCCCCTCCCACCTGGCGTGCCTGCAGGCAGATGCCCGCGTACTCTAGCGTCTTCAACTCCGGCTGAATCTGCGGAAACAACCGCGGCTGCACCTGTCGTGCTATTTCCATTTCCTGGGCGCTGCGGCGTTCGGATTCGAGTTTCTCGGCCTGCGCCTGCCGGCGCAACTCCAGGCTTTGCCTCACCTCATCGAACCCTTCCAGGCCAAATGCATTCCCGTCCGGGTCCTCGAAACGAGCATAGGTGCCGCCCCACCCCGGCGTCTCTGGCGCAGTTGAGAAACGAACACCGCGTTCGCTCCATTCTTTGTACTTGGCCTGGACATCTTCGGTCATGAATAGGACCCAACGGTAGCCGCCGATCAGTTTGTATTCCGGCGCGTCTGGCTTTGGTTCAACCAGCGCGAGATTCGCGCTGCCGTCGGGAGGCGCCACTTCGATCCAGCGTTCGCCGGTAGGAAGGCGTTGTTCCGTGATAAGTTCGAAGCCCAATTGTTGCAGGTAGAACGGCTTACTCACTTCCAGATCGCGGACGAAAACCACGATGTCCTGGATTGACAGGTAGGGCTCTTCGCGGCCCGGGCGGGGCACGGTCCGGTTCGCCCACGAGAGAAAGGCGTCGCTGGCCATCGGCGTGAATTATAACCGGCCCGATTAGGTGTTGAAATCAGGCGATAGCACTCAATGACCTTGGAGGTCGAGCCAGGGGTTCGAAGCGGACGAACAGGCGCCTGGATTGTAGGGATCCCCTTCGGCTTCGCTCAGGCGGGCTTTCGACTGCATTGTCCTCCGCTTCGCGAACGACAACTTCGCTCCGGATGACAGGGCTATGTGTGCTGCCTTAGCGCGTGCCTCAGCGTGTACTGCCGCAGTGCTTTTCGTACTGTTCGATAATGAAATGATCAGTCATACCGGCGATGTAGTCGCAGACCACGCGGGGGAGGGATTCCTGGCCAGCTTTCTCCTGGTAATAGTTCGGCAGGGCTGAGGGATTTTCCGTCCAGAAGTTGAACAGTTCGCCGACGATGCGTTCGGCATCGTCTTTTTCTCCGGCTAGGGAGGCGCTGTAATAGAGATTTTCGTGAAGGAAGTCTTTGATCTGTTTGCGTTCCGCTTCCACGCCGGGGCTGAAAGCGGCCAGGCGTTCTTGGTGAAGACGGACATCCGCCAGAGTTTCGATCCCGGCCTGCTTCAGGCGCCATTTTGTGTTGGTGATTAAATCTCCAGCCAGACGGTTCAGGACTCCTTTGAGGGCTTCGTTGAATTTCAGCTTGGCAGGGGCATGGGGATAAGTTTGCTCGGCTTCGCGGAAGAAACGCTCGAAGACGGGCACGCCGGCGCGGATTTGCTCGAGGGTCAGCAGGTGGGCTTCGTAGCCGTCGTCGAGGTCGGCGGTGTTATAGCCGATTTCGTCGGTTAAATCGATGAGCTGGGCTTCGAGCGGAGGGCGCTGGTCGAGAAGATACTCCGCCAGTTCCGGATGTTTCGCGGCGTCGTAGTCGCGCGAGTGCTTGATGATGCCCTCGCGTACCTCGAACGTCAAATTAAGGCCGCGAAAGGCGGCGTAGCGCTGCTCGAAGTCTTCGACGATGCGCAGGGCGTGCAGGTTATGGTCGAAGAAGAGGCCGTGGGTACGCATGGCGGCATCGAGCGCTTTTTCGCCCGCGTGGCCAAACGGAGGATGGCCGAGATCGTGCACCAGTGCCAAGGCTTCGGCTAGATCGACGTTGAGAGCGAGCGCTCCTGCGATGGTGCGCGTGATCTGCGCGACCTCGATGGTATGGGTCAGCCGGTTGCGGAAGTGGTCGGAATAGCGGCGGGTGAAAACCTGGGTCTTGTCTTCGAGACGACGAAAGGCGCGGGCGTGGATGACGCGGTCGCGGTCGCGCTGGAAGTCGTTGCGGTAGGGATGCGGCGGCTCAGGGAAGCGGCGTCCGCGGGAATGTTCCACCTGCACCGCGTAGCCGGCCAGCATTCTCGAAGTTTAACAGGGACGAGTACCTAGTACCTAGTACCCCGCCGAGAAAGCGCCTTGCAGTCGCCTTCCAGTACCGAGGAGGTTTCGGATCGAGTGCGACTCCTTCTACCGCAGCTTGAGCACCATCTCGTTTCCGATTTCGAATCCCAGGGACTCGTAGACAGAACGTCCATCCGTACTGGCGTGCAGAGTTACTCTGGCGAAGCCTTCGCGTCTGCACCAATCAATCATCGTCTGCATGAGTCGTCGGGCGATGCCACGGCGGCGATAATCGGGATACGTGTAGACGTTCAAAATCGTTGCGCGGCGGCACTCCAGATCGTAAGGATGGGCGGGCCAGGGAGAAATGATGATCGCACCTCCGGCAATGACACGATCCCCGGCTGAGGCCAGCCATGCCCGGAACGATCCATCGGACACGGCTTTGGCTAAGTAGTCAGCCGAGGTGGCCACCATCGCCGCCAGCGCATCGGCATCTTGATATTCCATATCTTCATACATCGCGCGGCGCTGGCGCAGGATTTCAGGGATATCGTTGATTGTGGCCACGCGGATGTCGAGGTTCGAGACCGAACGTTCTGAGCTGTCGGACATGCGCGGAGTTTAACAAACTGGCGAGTAGTGGGTACCCTGAGCAGAGTCGCGAGCAAGGAGCACTTGAACTATCCGCGGCAGACTAGGACGTCTTGCTCGGCTCTGGCGACCACTTGCCGTGCCTATTTCGGGGCTGCATCGGTTGTCGACGCGGGAGAAACCATCAGGCTTTTCAGGCGGCCCACGACAGTGTTCATCGCCTGATCAAAGTTCTTGTCGCGATTTCCCAGCAGGATCGCTCCTCGCACATACTCAGTAAGGTTCCACAGCGTGACGTGCGTCCTGGGATCGATAACCACCAGGCGAAGCTGCCCGAGGACGGGAAGCCTCAATCCGGTATCGCTGAGGACCCAACTGATTTCGAAGATCAAATCGGCATCGGCGGGGGAAGATACGAGTTCACATCGACCCCAACTCTTCATCGCCGCATAGAACTCGTTGTAAGGCCGGTCGGGGCCTCCATTAAATACAGTCTCATCGATGACCGTTTCGAGACTCTCCCCGCCAGCGTTAGAAATGAATACCTTTTGGGCAGCACCGATCTGTGCGGGCACGGGAGCAGGCGCCGGTCCCTTTGGCTGTTGAGCGCTTGATATTTGGACCAGTCCCAGGATCGCGACAGTTAAGCAGAAGGCCAGTGGTTTGATGGTCCTCAAGGTGGGCCCTCCTGAAGAGCGAGTTCCTTGTGCTTTCCTAGCACTCAGTACCGAGAAGCACGAGTGCTTGTCGTGGCTCTTGCCCGGCACTCGGTAGTTGCAGCTAAATTACTGCTTGCCCGAATCTTCCTTGGCTAGCCGCACCTTGGCGGCGTCGAGTTTCTTTTGCGTGGCCGCGAACAGATCGGCCTCCACTTCCGGAGCTATGGTTTTGTTCCACTCTGCGACGGCGCGCTCCCAGTGAGCGGCGGCCAGCTTCAAGCGGCCCGTTTTCTGGTAGAGATCGCCGAGGTGATCCTGCACGGTTGGGTCGGAACCCATGCGCAAGGACGCTTTCGTCAGGTTTTCTTCGGCGAGGTCGTACTTGCCGAGCTTGAAATAGGCCCAGCCCAGGGAATCCAAATAGGCGCCGTTGGTGGGGTCCAGGCTCACGGCCAGCTTGATGTAATTCAGCGACTCTTCGAGACGGACGTCGCGATCGGCATTCATGTAGCCGAGATAGTTGAGGGCAGCGGCGCTCTGCGGAGTGATGGCCAGAACCTTCTTGAATTGAGCTTCGGCCTCGTCGTATTTCTTTTCGCGTCCGTAGGTGTCGCCGCGCAGGAAGTAGACGTACTCTACGTCGTCGGGCTTGGTGGAAAGGTGCTCCGCTTTGTCGAGGGACTCCTCGGCGTCGCTATAACGCTTCAAGCGGGTGTACATAATGGCCAGCCGGAGGTAGACGTCGCGGTCTTCGGGCGTGCCTTTGAGCATGGAGCGCACGTCGGCGAGCGGTTTCTCGGGGTCGCCGTTATCGGCGAGCTGGGCGTCCAATACCATGCGCAGTTCGCGGTCGGTGGGAAGCTTTTGCACGGCTTCTCTGGCTACAGCCGTAGCCTGCGGCCACTGCTTGGCCTCGCGGTAGGTATCGATAATGTTCTGATAACCGGTGCGAGCGTTGTCGTCGCCCAGAGTCAGCATCTTGCGGAAGGTTTCAACCGCGGCCGGATAGTTCTCCTGGTCGCGGTAAACCATGCCGAGGCGTTCCATGAAGATGCCGCGATTATTGCGGTCGGATTGAGAGTAGCTGCTCTCGGACTTCTCGGTTTTCTTGAGCAGATCCTGCAAGATTTTCTCAGCTTCGTCGTAGCGCGCCTGAGCCTGGTAAACCACCGCGATGTTGTAGGGAACTTCGAGGGCGTCCGGGACCATTGCCGCGGCCTTCTTCAGGCTCTCGAGCGCCTCGTCGTACTTGCCCTGGCGGCGGTAAATCTCGGAAATGCGGAGGTAGGTCTGCGCGTCTTCAGGATTGGCGTCGGCGATGACCTTGTACTGATCGAGAGCGGCGTCGATCTGGCCATCGTTTAAGAGGTTTTCCGCCAGGCCACGAATGGCGTCGAGATTGTCGCGATCCAACTGAATGGCATGTTTGTAGGCGTCGATTGCGAGCTTGTAATCCTTGCGCTGCTCGTAGGTGGCGCCCAGCGCGGCGTAGAGCTTGGCGGAGCGGCCGGTATCGGGCACAGAACTGAGCACCTGCAGGGCGCGGGTAGTGTCGCCTTCATCGCTATAAAGCAGGGAGAGAGTGGTAACAGCCTCCTCGGAATCGGGATCGAGCTGCACCGCGGTCTTGAGTTCGGCTTCTGCCTTCTGCAAGTCATTGTTCAGGTGGTAGAGGCGGCCCAGCAGAAGGTGGTCGTCCACATTGTTGGGCTCGATCTTGACGATCTGTTCGTACTGCTCGATCGCCAGTTTGAGCACGTTCTCGGAGCCGTTGCCGCCGCCGGGCATATCGCCCAGCGAGCGCAGATAAATCCGACCGAGCAGCTTGCGGGCTTCCAGGTTGTTGGGATCACGCTTGATGATGTCCTGCGCCTGGAGCACGGCGTCGCGGATGCGTCCGGTCTTCACGTAGAGCTCGGCGAGACCGGAAGTGAGGAATTCGGAAGAGGGGTCGGCCTCGATGGCGAGGCGGTACTCTTCCATAGCCTTAGTCGCCAACTCGCTGCGGCCATAGACCGTGACCTGCTCTTCGTACATGTGTGCGACGGTGTAGTGGTAATAGGCGGCGGCGCGGTCCACTTTGCGCGGCGAAGACTGCGCCGCTTTGGACGGAGCGGCCTTGGAATCCGCTGGTTTGGAATCCGCTGGCGTGGATGGACTGGTTTGCGCGGCCGCGGCCGCGGCCAAGAGTGAGAACACTAAAATAGCGCGAGAAATTCTATTCATGCTTGACCTGACGACGCTGGACTCGATTCTATCGGACTCGATTCTGCTAGAGCTGACTCTTTCAGAGTTGCGCGCACTTCGCGAAACCATACCCATTGGATGCAAAACCGGTGGGCGCAGTGTCCCTTAATTCTAACCCGGCACTCGCAGGATAGGGAAAAAACAGTGTGTCCGCCCGGCTGAGGCGCAAGCGGAAGTACAGGGACTGAGGGGACTTGCAGGGTTGATTGTCAAGTTTGGTAAAGGGGGAGGGATTTTTGAGTGTTGATCTTCGATTGTTGATGAAAAGAACTTAAGCTCTTCTCTTGTTCTCTGCTAATGGCGGAAGTGCCGCACTCCTGTGAAAAGCATGGCCAGTCCCAGGCGGTCGGCAGCTGCGATTACCTCGGGATCGCGCTGCGAGCCACCGGGTTGGATGATGGCGGTTGCGCCTGCCTTCGCTATCTCTTCCACGCCATCGGGAAACGGGAAGAAAGCATCCGAGGCGGCGACTATTCCTTGCAGCGGCAGTTGAGCTTTCATGGCGCCGATTTTCATCGTGGCAACCCGGGCTGCGTCGACCCGGCTCATTTGGCCGGCGCCGACGCCGACAGTCTGCCCGTCACGCGCGTAGACGATGGCATTGGACTTGACGTGCTTGCAGACCTTCCAGGCGAACAACAGGGCGCGGGTTTCTTCGGGAGTGGGAGGGCGCTGGGTGACGACTTTGAGGTCGACACTCTGCAAGGAGCGAGAGTCGGCATCCTGCAGGAGGATTCCACCGGAGACGTTCTTGAGAATCCATTTCTGCGGCGCGGCTTTGACTTCGACCAGACGGAGATTTTTCTTGGTGGCGAACCGGGCTTTGGCGGCTTCGTCGAACGCGGGGGCGGCGATCACTTCGAGGAAGAGCTTGTGCATCTCTTCGGCAGCTTCGCCGTCGATGGGATGGTTAACGCCGATCACGCCGCCGAACGCAGAGACGGGATCGCATTCCAGGGCTCGCTGGTAGGCTTCGGCGAGAGTCTTGCCGGTAGCGGCTCCGCAGGGATTCGTGTGTTTGATGATGGCGCAGACGGGTTCGTCGAATTCTTGCGCGAGATCCCAGGCAGCCTGCAGGTCGACGATGTTGTTGTAGGAAAGCTCTTTGCCTTGAATCTGGCGGGCATTGGCTACTCCCACGCTGGAGCCGTCGGAATACATCGCGGCCTTCTGGTGCGGGTTTTCGCCGTAGCGCAGGTCGAGCGTTTTCTCGAACGACAGGCGCAGGGTTTGCGGGAAGGCTTCCGCACTTGCGAGTTGGGGCCTCTTGATGTCGGGGATGCGTTCGAGCGTTGTGGCAATGGCGGAATCGTAGGCTGCAGTTGTGGCGAAAGCTTTCTGCGCCAGCCGCCACTTGGTTTCTAGCGAGAGCGCGCCGCCGGTGCCGGCGAGTTCTTCGGCAATGGTCTGGTAGTCAGCAGGGGAAGTGACCACAGCGACGTCGTGAAAATTCTTGGCGGCCGAGCGGATCATGGATGGTCCGCCGATGTCGATGTTCTCGATCAGCTCCTCGAAAGCTACGCCTGGCTTGGCAGCGGTTTTTTCGAAGGCGTAGAGGTTGACGACGACCATGTCAATCGGCTGGATGCCGTGCTCGGAGACGGCGGCGGTGTGCGCGGGATTCTCGCGGCGATGCAGGATGCCTCCGTGAACTCTGGGATGCAGCGTCTTGACGCGGCCGTCGAGCATTTCAGGAAAGCCGGTGAGCTCGGAAATGTCTTTGACTGCAATGCCGGAATCGCGCAGGAGCTTAGCCGTGCCTCCGGTGGAGATGAGTTCGATGCTGAGGCTGGAGAGCTGGCGCGCAAAGTCGACGAGGCCGGTCTTGTCGGTGACGCTGAGGATGGCGCGCTGGATGCGGGAAGTGGTGCCGGACATGATCGGCCTCGGATATGAAGGATAAGTGCGGAGCGACGGAAGATTCTATCAGCAATCCCGTCGCTGGCTCTTACGTCTTCGCCTTGGCCTTCAGCTTGACATGCCCGTCGGTGAGTTCGACGGAGAATTCGACGTCCTGACAGCCGTACTGCTTGCGGATTTCCTGGGTCTTCTTCTGCACGAAGGTGTTGAAGGAATCGAGGGTGCCGGAGACGTTCTCTCCCGCCTTCTTTTTGGCCGCGACCAGAGTGTTGTACAGGCGCTCCACTTGCTCGTGCTCGCCTTTGTCCACATTGTGTAACGTGAAGGGTTGCGAGGTGGCTCCTGCGGCGGCGGCGTGGCTCAAACCGTAAACCGGATTGTGCTGGGGCTTGTGCTCCTCGACGTCCGGGCGAACTCCCTGCACAGCCAGCAACGCATCCTGCGGGCGGCGGTAGCCCTCTTCGCGGATGCGTGACTTCTTGCGCCACAGATCGCTGTAGATGGCGTAGCGCTGCGCCATTTCGTTGTAGCGAAAGCGCTGGGAGAAGCTCATGCGTCCGCCGTCGGAGAATTTGCGCAGCAGGGAGAGCACCTTCCACTCAATGTCGGTGGGCGGCCGTTTGGTCGGGTTGCTGAAGTAGACCTCATACTCGATCTTCAGCCGGCGGAGCTGGGTTTCGAGCAGGTTCAGTTCTTCATCAGTGGTCACTCAGGCATCTCCCAGTCAACAGTGTAGTGAGAAGCTGAGGTGGGGGCGAGGTGCCCGGTGGTCACCGAGGTCATGGTACGAAAGTAAGGGTGCAGCTAGCTGCTAGCTCCTAGCGTCTAGCCACGGCTCTCGCACGGTTCTTAGCCGGGGGATGATTTGTCGGAAAGTCGAGTTGGAAAACTAGGCCGATGGCGCGGGGTTGGCTAGGAGCTAGGAGCTGGAAGCTCACTTCGCTGAATTCGCGGCCATCTTCTTGACCATGGCCAGGACCAGCTTGCGGTCGCTGTCATTGAGGTTGGTGGCGTAGCGGCGAACCTGGCTCAGGAAGCGGACTTCGTCGTCGGAGAGTTGCGGCAGTCCCTTGGAGCCGTTGCTGTGGCCGGATTCGGAGAAGAACTGCGAGAGCGCGATCTCCATGGCTCCGGCAATTTTCGAGAGCGTGTCGAGCGAAGGGATTGTGTGACCATTCTCCACCCGCGACAGGTAGCAGCGCAGCAGGCCGGTGCGCTTCTCAATGTCTCCCTGAGACATGCCTTTCTGCAGCCGGTAGTTTCTAATGGTTTCGCCGATGTTGATTTGGGGGAGCATTTCAGGATGCGACATAGTAACCAGATCGGGATTTTCTGGCAAGTGGAAATTCGTGCCATATCCCAACCACTTTCTTCCTACGACTTGACAAAGCCGGGACATGAGTATCCTTAACAGTGTGCAAGGAATGATCATCCGCGAGCAGCGCGGCATGGCAGCTCGGTGGGCGCCGTCCTTCGCTACTTTTTCAAGGGCCCGAAAAGAAGGTAATGATGCGCTTCCAAGCGATGGCGGCATCATCGGCGCGGCCAGACCGCGAGGTCACAATTCCAGCTCCATGTACATGGCGCCCGCCATCGGGTTGGGGCAGTAGGGCGCGATTTCCTTGAACCCCAGCTTGCGATACATAGCGACAGCATCTTTCATTACCGGTTCGACGGTGTCAAGGCGCATTCGCCGATAGCCGATCTGGCGGGCCTCGGCTATGATGCGGTCGGCCAGCGTGCGTCCGAGCCCCTTGCCGCGAAACTGCGGACGCAGGTAGAGCCGCTTCATTTCGCAGATGCCCGGCTCTAACTTATGGAGCGCGACGCAGGCTGCAAGTTGACCGTCGAATTCTGCGAGCAGCAGGCGGCCCTCGGGCAGAGCGTAGTAGCCGGGGAGTCCGGCGAGTTCTTTGTCGAAATTCTGAAAGCAGAGGCTGAAACCGAGGGACTGGGCGTACTCCAAGAATAATTCGCGGGTTTGTGCGATCTGGGTGGGCGATTCGGCTTGAGCAAAAACCAACGTCCTTAACACAGAGGGCACAGGGGACACAGGGTAATTCAAAGGCACTGTGCGCTCAGACTTCATTTCCTCTGTGAACCTCTGTGTCCTATGTGGTTAAGGTCTTGCTATCCCATCAGCATGCCGCCGTTCACACTCAATACGTGTCCGGTGATGTAGGAGGCCTCGTCTGACGCGAGGAAGGCGACCGCGCTGGCTACATCGGCGGGCGACCCTACGCGGCCTAACGGAATCTGCTTGGCGGCGTTCTGTTTGAACTCGTCGCCGAGCACCTCCGTCATTGGGGTTTCGATGAAGCCCGGGGCCACGGCGTTGCAAGTAATGTTGCGCGATCCCAGTTCGCGGGCGACAGCCATGGTCAGGCCGATCAGCCCGGCTTTCGACGCGGCATAGTTCGCCTGACCCGCCTGACCCATCTGGCCGAAGACGCTGGTGATGTTGATGATGCGTCCCCAGCGCTGCTTGAGCATGGAGCTTGTGACCTGCTGGATGCAGAGGTAAGCGGAGGTGAGATTGGTTTGCAGGACCGCATCCCAATCGGCGCGCTTCATGCGCATGACGAGCTGGTCGCGGGTGATGCCGGCGTTGTTGACCAGGATATCGATCTTGCCGAACTGGGCGATGGCCGCCTTGATCGTGGACTTGATCTGCTCTTCGTCAGTGACGTCGAGGGCAAAGGCTGCGGCTTTGCCGCCTGCGGCGGTGATTTCGCTTATGAGTTCGTTTAGCTTGTCCTGATTGCGTGCGGCCACGGCCACCGCTGCGCCCACTGTGGTGAGCTTCAGTGCGCAAGCTCGTCCAATGCCTTGCGACGCGCCGGTTACGAACGCTACGCGTCCTGAAAGGGACATTTAGGATTCTCCCTAGGTTTACTGCAAGTCGTCGTTAATCTTGGTCGGAACGTGGAATTATACGCGCTGCTGCTTCTATCCGGCGCGCCGTAATGGCCAGATCAGAACCTCGAGTCGGCGGGCAAAATGCAGCATGGGCGCAGCGCAGGGCAGCGAAATCCCGACGGCTGCAGCAATCGTGTTGGTTCCGAACTCCGCTTCCGCATCCTGCAGCGGCCACGGCTGGTGGTGAATTTCTCCGCGATAGACCTGATCATGATGAGTGGTGTAGAGGCAATAGCGTTCGGTGAGCCAGTGTTCAATCGACCCTCCCTCGCGCAGGCGCGTTTCGGTGGTGGGCCGATAGCATCCATGAAACTCCGCCCCGCAATGGATTCGACGACAGTGGTAATGAATATTCCCGCCGAGATCCTTCGAAGACATGGCCGCGTGAAAATAGGGCAGGCGGTAGAACGTGCGGGCGGCCCAGACCGCTGGAAGGTTGGCCGCGTCGAGACTGAAGAAATAAACTCCCGGTCTGCCGCCGTAGGTGACGTAGGTGCGCACGTTCAGCTCCGGGAAGCGGGACAGACCGGGCAGCGGCGGAAGCGCCCGCCCGTGAATGCCGCTCATGTGAAATGGAATGACTCCGACCCAGCATTGGCCGTCGAAGGTATCGAGCATCAGTTGCGCAGGGACAAGAGGTCGCATCTGTTCGGCCGGAAGAGGCCGGTGGGCAAAGAGCAGATCGTGCCACGTCTGCTTCATCACCCACGGGCCTGAGGGCAACGGCCACGGTCGATGCGCCAGCACCTGGAGCAAAGCATCCACGGGATAAGTTTAAGGGAAGCTGCGCGAATCACGAACGGCGCGGCGCACAGGTTAGCACTACGCTCGAAAATGTCCGCTGCAAGAACCAATATGATTCCTCCGACTGATTGCAGATTGCGAATTGTCCGTTCGCCGATTAACATTCAAACACTCCCATGCCTCAGACTGTGACCAACGATGTGATCGCCATGCCCGAGCCCTCCAACCAAGACTCTTCTGCGTCAGATTCGGTTTCGGCCCCTGGACACCGGTCGGCGCAGCGGGCCTCAGCCGCGGAGGGTCCGGCGGCCCCTGAAAATCTGCAGACCGAAGCGCCTTCCACCGAGGTTTTCGCGGTTTATGGCGTCGAGCCGGAGATTCAGGCCTACGCCATGGCGAAATATTCGCGCTCGGCGCTGTCGATGAAGGAGTCGCTGCGCGAGATTAGCGCGCAGAAGGCGGAGAAATTTCTCAATACGTTCTACTTTCAGTACGGTCACCGGTCGATTGCCGACCTGGCGCATATCGCACTGGCGGTTGAGAGGCTCTCGATTCTGGCGGCGATCGAGTTGGCTGACGAGCAACGCTGGGACGGTCAGGAGCGTTCGACCCGCTATCAGGATTTCAAGAAGAGTGGCTACTACACGCCTGACTTCAGCGCCGGTGGCCGAGACGACGACGACGCCCGCCGGCTCTACCGCGAGACGCTGGATTTTCTTTTTGCCGAGTACCAGGCGCTCTCGGTCCACATGACGCAGCACCTGATCAGCATCACTCCCAAGCCAGCCGACATGAAGCAGGATGCGTACGAGCGCACGCTGAAGGCGCGGGCTTTCGACATTACGCGCTACCTGCTGCCGCTGGCCACGAACACTTCGCTGGGAGAGATCGTCAACGCGCGAACATTGGAAACCCAGGTGGCGCATCTGCTCTCGCACGCGCATAAGGAAGTTCGAGTCCTGGGCGAGTCGTTGAAGAAGGCGGCAACTTCGGCCGCTTACAACGTGAATGCCGAGTCTTTGAAGAAATTAGTGGATGAGATTCGGGCTCTGAGTCCGGAATTGGGTGCGCGGGCCGAGCAGGAATTGCTGCATGAAGTGCGAGTTGCGCCCACGCTGGTGAAGTATGCGGACCCGAATCCGTATGAAATGGAAACGCGGCGGGAATTGCGGCAGGCGGCGCGCGAGCTGATGAAGAGCGAGTCGATCGCGCCGTCGAAAGCGATTGTCGACCTGCTGGACGAGGAGCCGCTTGAAGTCGAGATCGCGACTACCCTGCTTTACGAGTACTGCCACCACTCCTATCGGCAGGTGCGCGAGGCGCTGCAGGTTTCAGGTGAGAGGTTCCGGCGCGAGATCATCGATCTCGGCCTGCGGCATCGCGGCAAGCACGACGAAATGCTGCGCGGGTTCCGCGCCGGGCAGCAGTTCCGCTTCGACATCCTGATGGACACGGGCGGCTTCCGCGACATGCATCGTCATCGGCGCTGCATCCAGGTGATGCAGGGATTCACCACGCAGCATGGCTACGAGATGCTGCCTGATGTGGAAGATGCCGGCTTGCGTTCTCGCTACGATGCCGCCATGCGGCGCACGGAATCGGCGGTGGAGAAACTAGCCGCGCGCAACGCGCCCGAGGCGGAAGAGAATTCGCAATACGCGATTCCGCTGGCCTATCGCAAGCGAGCGCTGTTCAAGATGGACTTCGCCGAGGTCGTCTACATCTCCGAGCTGCGCACCACGCCGGCCGGGCATGTTTCCTACCGTAACGTAGCCTACGCGATGTATGAGGCCGTAGCGCGGAAGTATCCGGCGCTGGCCAAGTATTTTCGGGTGCATGATGTGAGGGCGCCGGTGGATTTGCTGCAGAGGTAGGCTTCTTGGTGGCCAATGACTCCTCTCGATTGTCATCCTGAGGCAGCGGAGTTCTCGGCGAAGCCGAGGACTCCCAACGAAGGACCCATGCAATTGCCGGCACTATCGTCAGGGTCGACGTTTCTGGCGCTGCCGACGAATACATAGATCCTTCGGTCCGCAAAAACGCGGCCCTCAGGATGACAAGTAGAGAGTCGCTGCCCATTTCGGGATGATTTCCACTGTTTATTACATGATTATTCACTTGACAAAAGTAATCCAGTAGCTCATAATTCTACCCATGAAGATAAGTGCTATTTCTTCTTGGGTTTCAGGGCAGACGCGGTTGGCCGCAACTGCTTCCGAATATCCCGCTTTATGGATGCCAGCAACTTCCGCATTGGCACCTTCCGTAGTGCTTCTTTCTTCTCTATTTCAGATGGAGTATGCACAATGACTCTCCCTGACGTTACCGAACTGTTCTCTACCGATGATAAATGCCGCGATCTGCTGGAGCGATTGCGCTGGCCAGAGGGCCCTGAGTGTCCGCGATGCAAGACTCGCGAAGTAGCCCGACTTGTGACCGCAACCAAACTGCTCTATTGCAAGGACTGTGATTACCAATTTACCGTCACAGCGGGCACGATCTTCCATGACTCTCACTTGGAACTGAGCAAATGGTTTACGGTGACGTTGTTGCTTTGCGAAGCCCGCAAGGGAATGTCCGCTAATCAGATTAGGCGCACGATCTGGGGCCAGCACAAAGGTTCCTATAAGACCGCATGGTATCTCTGCCACCGCATCCGTCACGCAATGAAACAAGTAGATCAACCGATGCTGGACGGCACGGTAGAAATGGATGAAACCTACGTAGGGGGCAAGCAAACTGGCAAAGGTGTCCGGTACGGCAAAAATCAGAAGGAAGTGGTTATCGGCATTCGGCAGCGGGGAGGCGATCTCCGATTCTTCCATGCCTCCGATGCGAAGTCCGGCACACTGGCGAAGTACATCAAGGAAAACGTCAGCACTGACGTAGAAGTCATGGTCACCGACGAATTGACGGGTTATCCCTCCGCGATGATTGAAGCTGGAATCCACGGCAGAAAGCACAAGACCGTCAATCACAAAGCTAAGGAATATGTGCGGGGGGATATCTACACGAACACGGTTGAATCGGCTTTCTCGCTTCTCAAGCGCGGCATCATCGGATCGTGGCACAAGGTCAGCGCGAAGCATCTCCAAGCCTACCTTGATGAAATGACTTTCCGTTTCGACCGCCGGAAGTCCTCGACCTTGTTCTTGGATACCTTGCGTCATATGGTTACTGCCCCGGTACTCACTTTTGAAAAGCTGACCGCCTAGGCTGGCTTAGGATTTACAATCTCCAGCGCCTTTGTTCCGCCTGAAAAGAGCAGTTCACGCAAACCTTGACCGACCTGATCTTCGCAATAGGCGAACCTTTCTTTGTGATTCGGAAACACTCTGTACGATTGGCTAATCGTCCCATCGGCGCTAGGAATAATTATCACGTCAGGGCCGCCGCTACATCCGTCTACGTAACGATTTGCTACGGAAACAAGATAAGCTCCTAAAACTCCAGCTTCATGAACGTTGTGAACACGCGGCGAAACTAAGAGCACGTCAGCCAAATATCTTAGAGCCGAACTATCGCCACTTCCAATGTACTCACTCTCTGCATCCATCACTTTTCGTCCGGATATTTTAAAAAGGCACACCTCGCCCGAATAAAATCTGATTCCGATTAACATCTGGAGGTGTTTCGCGTGTTTATTGCTGAATATCTTATCCAGTGCTTTGCGTGCCATCGGAGACTGAAACCCTATCGCTCTTGATTTAGCTATTTCTTCTCCTAAGCGTTCTCTGATCTCTGTTCGCATGATTTTCGCCGCTTCTGGATCACCGGCATACGCTGACGCCAAAGTAAACCGAACACCGGCGAACATGCCCGTCATGTAAGAAATCTTCCGTTTTTGATACTTCAGCCCGCTCTGACTATCCGTCATCTGTCGGTCGGCGCAAAGAACTATTCCATCCGGGCACAGAAATCCTAATGCGATTGTCACGGCTTTCCTCCGTGGAAGCCGTTCCGTAAAATGACGAAGCGGCTTAGGGATCAACTTTCACCCCCAGCTTGGCTTTTGTCAAGTGAATAATCATGGTTTATTATCAAGATTCGCCTTTTATTCGCTTCGATCTGTATGTATAATCCGGCCAGATTAGTTTTGCGAGCTTAAAGGAGCCACACTCCCATGGCGGATGAACGGGGCAAAGCGATTGAGTTGGCGGTTTCACAGATTGAAAAGCAGTTTGGCAAAGGGTCGATCATGCGGTTGGGGTCGAAGGAAGCGATCGTCCCTATCGCGGTGATCTCGACCGGCGCGATCTCGTTCGACGCGGCGCTCGGTGTCGGCGGCTTTCCCCGCGGGCGTGTGGTGGAAGTGTTCGGACCGGAATCTTCGGGCAAGACCACCATCACCCTGCAAGTGATTGCCGAAGCGCAGAAGACCGGCGGCATGGCGGCGTTCGTGGATGCTGAGCACGCGCTCGATCCCGGCTACGCCAAGAAGCTGGGCGTCGACGTCGACAACCTGCTGGTTTCGCAACCAGACTATGGCGAGCAGGCGCTCGAAATCACCGAAGCGCTGGTGCGCTCGAACGCCATTGACGTGCTGGTGGTGGATTCCGTGGCGGCGCTCGTGCCCAAGGCCGAACTCGACGGCGAGATGGGAGACAGCCACATGGGCTTGCAGGCGCGGCTGATGTCGCAGGCGCTGCGCAAGCTGACGGGAACGGTTTCGAAGTCGCGTACCTGCCTGATCTTTATTAATCAAATACGAGAAAAAATCGGCGTGATGTTTGGCAATCCCGAAACGACGACCGGCGGCCGAGCGCTGAAGTTTTATTCCTCGGTGCGCGTGGATATCCGGCGCATTGCGGCCATCAAGGAAGGTGACGTAGTCACCGGCTCCCGCACTCGCGTAAAAGTCGTGAAGAACAAAGTGGCAGCACCGTTCCGCGAAGCCGAATTCGACATCCTGTATGGCGAGGGCATTTCGCGCGAAGGCGACCTGCTCGATCTCGCCGTGAACAACAATATTCTCGAGAAGTCCGGATCGTGGTTCAGTTACAAGGGCGAACGCATCGGCCAGGGCCGCGAAAACGCCCGTCAGTTCCTCAAAGACAACAAAGACACTATGGCCAAGCTCGACACGGAAGTGCGTAAGGCGCTGGGGCTGATCGCGACCCCGGCGGCGGCACCGGCCGCTGCGGCGGGACAGACCCCGCCACAGGGTGCACGGGTCACAACTATGCCGAGTGCTCCTCCC
>JBAUVZ010000143.1:0-22531 GCA_049583505.1 Candidatus Sulfotelmatobacter sp. | reverse complement strand
TAATGTACGTACACTTTGTCAGGTCTTGTGCTTCAGCATCAAAATCCCCGCCCTGTCCCTCCAAACAGCGGAGGGACAAGGACGGGGCACCCGCCGCCTTCGCGATGAGGCCCGCAATTCGTTGACGGGTCTATGTAGGGCGACGGCAAAATGCTCCCTCCCCCCACCACAGTCTGATTCCAGGTTTTGACCTGGGGCCTACCCGCCCGCCCGCTCGCGTCCGACGGAAGCGTTGAGAAGGTCAGAATTGCATAGGTTTGGGCGACACAATTTCGTTTTAGCAACTTCACCTCGCTTTTTTCCTGACATCTGACCGGATTGGTGTCCGTATTTCGTAACACGCGGCGCAATTTGCGGCTACTTTTGCGAGTTCTTGGCCATGGGAGTGATCTGGCAAGAAATCATAAGGATAGAAGCAGATGTGCTCGGATTACGTAACAATCGGTGACCGGCGGTATTTTCTCTTGAAGTTGGTGGTATGTGCTGAGTAATAATTCTTTCTCGGCTTCAGTTAACACGGACTTTGCTCGCATCACCTTAGCGGGTCCAAATTCGAATAGTCTCACTCACTACTGAGAAGATTGGAGCACATCCCATGAGCAAACATCTGATGGCTTTAGCGTTCGCGTGCTTGTGCAGCACCTTTTGCAGCTCGCAAACAGGAGAGTGCTGCAACCATTTACAATCTAACACCTACACTTGCGAGTCTTCCCATTGCAGTGGCCGCGTAACGGTCTATACTCCGGTCCAGGAGGGCGAGGATCTAATTCGTTTTTCGTGCAATCACTCGGAAGACTGCTGTGGACAAGTTTTCACAACATGCACTAACGATGGGGGCTGCCTCGCGGCTTCGCGGAACCCTGAAGTGCGGGCGCGGATAGACGAGGTAGCCACCACCTCTGAGGTTCTCGTGGCGAATTGCAAGGGTCGATATGCGCTATATGCGCCGCGGGGCGAAAGAACGATCGACCTCGATCGGGTGCTCGCAACAGACCGTATCTTGAGGTGACGTGTGCACAAGAGCACCCTCGCCCTGACGGTTCTGTTTGGGGCCGCTCTATCGCCTAGAGTGGGAGCGCAGGCAGGTTCCGGGGCTGCGGCGGGATCCATTTCTTCTGAGCCGCCGCTGTATCGCGTCTCCTTCGAGCGTCGGGACGCCGTCCCCGGCATTAACGCTTCGAACGCTATCAAACTACCATTCGAGTGCACAACCGACGGAACTGTTTTCGTCAGCTTTGTCAGTACGGTACCAGCTGGCGCCGCCCTTCCGGCTCCTCCTCCTGTGCCCCCCCCTCTGCGGCTGGTCTCATTCTCCGCAGAAGGTAAGGGTCAGACCTTCGAACTCGGTCAGATTACTGATCTTTATGTCTCAAGGGAGCTCGATCACTATGTCAGCGAGTCCGAGGTGATCTTCCTGGTGAGCGCAGCACGCGAGTACAAAGCGGGAAAAAAGACGTACCCCATGAGAGGCGGCGGTCGGGGTGAACTTACCAGCAATGCTGCCGAACAGCGCCGGTATATCCTGGTCTTTGACCGCGACGGCAAGTACCGGCGGACGATCGAAATCGAGGATCCATTTCGCATACAGAATCTTGGTGTTTTTCCGTCAGGCGTCTTTCTTGCTTACGGCTATGACGAGAAGGACGAATCACCGAAACTGGCGATGCTGAAGGAGGACGGCACCCTGTTTATGCCTTTGCAGATCCAAAAAGGCGACGTGCCGGAATCAATAATCGGGAAAGGCGCCGGGGCGCGCCCAGGCGTTATGGCGCACGCGCAGTTCGTGCCGGCGGACCGTTCGATTATCGTCGTTCAGAGCGAGAGCACTTTCCCACTGCTAGAGGTCAGTGAGGGCGGAGCAATTAAAGCGATCCACCCAAAGCTGCCAAAGGATTCTCGCATTAAAGCCCTGATTCCCAGCGATCGGAACCTGTACGCGATCGTTGGGCAACCAAGTGCGGATCCCGCCCCCGAAGGAACTATCTATGAGTTACGCCGGGAGGATGGTAACGTACTGCGGCGTTTTAAGCTAAGTGACGGACGAGCGCCATCAGAGATTGCTTGCGTCCACGATCAAATGTTTCTCTCGCTCGATTACGGGGACGGCAAAATCTTACCTCTGATCGGCTCGGCTCAACCCGCAAATGCCGCGGATCAACAAAAGAGGGGCGGCAAGGAGTAGGGAGATACGTGGGTCATCTGGACAAAGCGCGGGAACTAACGAAGCGGGCTGTAGACTCCGCCATACGAGCGGATAGCAAGGAAACTGGAGCAATATGAGACGCGATTGCCGCTCAACGCGAAGCCGCCTACGGGCTTGCTGCGGGAGCCCCGCAAGCAGCGTCAGAGGCTTTAAGACTTGCTCCCGCGAGTCAGGTTGTCGAGAGCGAAGCCGCGCTTGCATTCGCTCTGGCAGGCGATGCGACACGAGCCGAATCTCTAGCACAAGACCTGAGCAGACAATTCCCGCTAGACACGCAGGTGCAGTCGCTTTGGCTACCAGCGATTCACGCCCAATTAGCGGTAGACAAAAAGAATCCGACTTCCGCCCTGAATGCTCTGCAAAGTGCCGCACCCATCGAGTCAGGGGAAATTGCTTTCGTGGCGAACATTTCCTGCCTCTATCCCACTTACATTCGCGGCGAGGCGTATCTGGCAGCCGGAGAAGGCAGTGCTGCCGCTGCCGAGTTCCAGAAGATTCTCGACCACAGCGGCATCGTCTGGAACTGCTGGACGGGAGCGTTGGCGCATCTGGGCGTGGCACGCGCCAATGCTTTGCAGGCTCGGGATTCGTCCGGGGCTGATGCCGATCTTGCGCGGAGTCGGGCGCTGGCGGCTTATAAAGATTTTCTTACGCTTTGGAAGGATGCTGATGCGGATATTCCTGTTTTCAAGGAAGCTAAGGCGGAGTATGCGAAGTTGCAGTGATTGGCGATTGTCGTTGTGGCTGAGCTTGTCGGCGCTGACAGCGAAGGCGTCGAGCTTCGCTCGACGGACAGCCGAGGGCGGCTGTCCCCACATTTTGCGTCTCCGCAAACTGGCCTCAGTTTCCTGGTACCCTACAATGCACTAGAAGCGGGGCAGACGCGCTTCTATAGTTTTCTCATTTTTTGGGCTCAGTAGTTGGCGGCGCTGCCGTAATGTCCGCAAACCTTCTGGACATTGGGTCGGCAGCGCTTTGCTTTTTTCTGGAAGAACCCGTGGTAAAACCGCTGGAGCAGGTCGAGCGCCTAAAGGCACGCTCACAACGCAGGTCTTCCGGTATACCTCAAGGCATACCCTGATACGAATCGTCTACCGCGGCTTGTCAAGAACATCTACTGGGACGACTTTCCCGAGGCGCTCTTACCACTTGCGGTGCGCTGGGGCTCGTAGGCGGGCTTATCGGGGCTGAAGTTGGCGCTCAGGTAGTCGATGAGAGCGTCCCGGTCGTTCGGGTCGACCACCGCTCCCCATTTCACCATCTTGTCTACTTCCTTCGTCCATGCGGCTTTGCCGAGACGCTGCTGGAGGATGATGCGGGCTTCGTGGCATTCCAGACAGGCCGTGGTGGCCTTCGCCTGCATCGTGCCGGCAGGCAGATCGGCGGTTACATTTGCTCCTGAGGGTTTCTGGGCCTGCGTCCAGAATGGCGAAGCCAGAGCCAGAAGAGTGATGACTGAAGCCGCGGGCCACATCTTTGACGGGAACTGCCTGAAAAAACTCTTAGGCGACATGGACCTTCACCTGATCGACGGCGTTGTAGAGATAACCGCTGGGATTCCAGACCGGGGTGGAGGGTTGAGTGCGTCCCTGGCTGTCGGTGGCGCGCGACAGGATGGCGTAGTCGCCGCTGTTGCCGGCTTTCCAATCGTAGCTCCACAGGCGCCAGGCATAGTGGGATTGTTCGTGGCCCAGTTTGGCAGGATTCCAGGTGCTGCCGCTGTCGGTGGAGATCTCGACCTTCGCGATATCCGCTTCTCCGGCCCAGGCTGCACCGTGCACGGGCACTTTGCCGGCTTTTAGACTGGCGCCGTCAGTTGGCCCGGCGATTACCGACTTCACGTTCAGGGCGGTGACCGGATGGGTATCTTCGGGCTTTATGGCATCTCCCGGTTGCACAGGCTGGTTCGGAAGGCGGTAGCCCGGGCTCATGAAGTTGCCGACGAATTCCGTTTCGAGCACTTTGATTTCGGTGAGCCACTTGCAGGAGGCTGCGCCGATCCAGCCGGGAACGAGTGCGCGGGCAGGAAAGCCGTGATGCCTGGTGAGCGGAGATCCGTTCATGTGGGTGGCGATGAGGGTATCGGTGTCGAGCGCCTTCTCGATCGGGATGCTGCGAATGAAGGGAGGGACTTTGCCGGGAACCTCGTCGACTCCGCGGAACATGACGTGCTTGCCGGTGGACTTCACTCCGGCGCGCTGTAAGACATCGCGCAGGCGCGGGCCGGAAAAGCGAGCAGTGCCCACTGCACCCTTGCCCCACTGAATGCCGGGAACCTGGGGGCGATGCAAGCTGCGGCCGTTGCCGGCGCATTCGAGCGTGTTGACAACTGAGTGCGCTTCGATTTTGGAAAGCTCGGCCAGGCTCAGCGTGAGCGGCTTCTCGACTTCCCCGCCAAGCGAGAGGCGCCAGTCGGGGGCATCGAGTTCGCTGGGTTCGTGCATATGATTGCGCACGAAGAAGTGAGGGACCGGTGTGAGCCAGGTGTTGAAATACTCGACCGGGGTTTCGAGATCAACGAAACGGAAGGAGCGAAGAATCATTCCTTCTTCGCCGGGAAACTCGACTGATTGACCTTGGGGGAGGGCCCAGGTCAGGATTGGTGGGGCAGTACCTGCGGCGAGCGCGGCGGCTGAGATCTGCTTGAGGAAATCACGCCTGGAGTTCATAGTTGTGGCTCCGAGGTCAAAGAGACCGTGAGAACTGTGTTTCTCCTTCGTGAGATCTGTGTTTCCCCTTCGGCTTCGCGACTCAAGCGCAGCAAGAAACTTTGCCGTAGATTAAGTTAACACCACCGGCCCGGAAAAGGAGAGTGAGCCAAAACCGGACCGGCGGAGATTCCGAAGGGAAGGCCCCCTCAGAAAGTTGAGTGAGTGCTGACCTTGCCGGTTAAAACCTGGTGGTCCCGCGTCAAAGCTGACGCGGGACCATTTCGGTTTAGGGCAAGTAGTAGCGGAACGAAGTGAAGACCATGTTGTCCAGTCCTTCCGGTGCTCCTGAAGGAGCGCTTGCGGGTGTAATGCCAGACCAGGTCTGACGAGTCACGTAAGAGTACTGCGTGCCGAACTGGAACTTGCCTCTGGGCCCGTTATAGAAGCGGTACCAGAAACCGGCCGTACCCTCGATAGCCGCCCGCGTATCGCCGGTGCATTTGGAGAGCGAGCCTGGATTGAATCCAGACGTAACGGCAATAGAAGGAGGCGTCTCGGTGTAGCAACCGGAATTACTGAAGTGCGGCGATCCGTAGCCGACATACGTGTTCGTATTGGCGTCGTAGTCGGAGGTCCGGCTGTCGTACTCCGCTCCGGTGTAGAGATAGACATCGAGTTTCTTGCCGTGCCACTCGAGCGTGGCTAACCCCTGGGTGTTCTTGATCAGGTTCGGAGTTCCGTCGGCATGAATGGAGAGATCGGAAAGTTGTGCGGCGCCGTACCGCCCCACTCCGCTACCTCCAAAAGCGTGTAAGCCGAACACGACGTGTTTATTGTCGAAATTCCAGCGGGCATTAACTCCGAAGCCGCCACCGTTTTTCGAAGCGTTATAGGCACCCGCAGCGCTGGGACCTGTGACCGTGGGGTCGACCGGGCAAGGCCCAGTCTTGCCGATGATGAAGTCCGCGCAAGGAAAGACGCGGTCGCGGAACCGGTCATACAGTCCGAAGACCTCGTAGTGCCCAAAGCCGGGATCGAACGCCAGCTTGGCGATAATATCGGGCGAGGGGTTGAAGGAATAACTGCCTGCAGGGGCGCAGGTAGTGTAGTAAACGGGGACGGTTGCGCCGGTGGGGGTGTAGGACTCGATGGGGCAAGCGGTGACGGCGCTGTTGTAGCTGTTGCTGGCCCCCGCCTCGCCGAGCAGGAAGTTGTCTGCGTTTCCGTGGGTCGTAAGCGTAGCTTGCGCGTTTTCGACAGCTACGGCAAACGCCACCTTGTGGTTGAAGTCTTTGGCTAAGCGGATCCCATACTGGCGCGCGAACGTGAAGCCGATGTTGTAACCAGGGTCGATGGTCATAGGCCGGGAATCATTGGCTTTGCCCGTGTCGTCGCTGGGAGCGATGCCCGCCCTGCCTTCGGTGACCAGACTCCACATCTGGCCGCCGAGGAAGCTCCATCCACTATCGAACTTGACTTGGCCCCACGCCTGGCGAAGACGGAAAGTGTAACTATTCGTCTGAGTGGCTGTGGAGCTGGTACCGGCAGACAGAAAATCACCGGACACGTAGCTGGAGAACTCTACATTGTTCAGACGCCCGTCGACATAGATAGTAGGCCGAGACTGGCGGGCTGAGCCGAAGAACTCTGACAATGAGCTTTGCGAAGCGCCCGGCAGGGTCAGCGAATTGAAGGGGGTGGGGAGGTCTGCACCGAGGGCTCTCGACCGCCGCACGAATGCGCCTTCCACAAACCCGCCCGGCGTGATGGTGATTCCTCTGAAGTGAATAGATGTGACGGGGCTCTCCATGGGGTTGGAAGGGGTCTGCGGCGGCGTGTTCTGCAAGTTAAGCCCGGAGCTGGGCGCAGCATTTTGTTGAACCGCAGCACTGCTACTCACCTCCGCCAACTGTTGAGGAACGGCTTGAGTTTGAGCTGCGGCGGTCTTGCCCGCAGCTGCCGCCGCGGATTGCTGCGACTGCCAGGCCTGCTGGAGCTGCAGTTGCTCGGTAAGGCGCTGGATCTGTAACTGTTGGGCAGCCAGGGCATCTTTCAACGCCTGGACATCGGCAGCCGTAACTACTGTCGGCGCAGGTGGTGTGGCCCCACTGCCGGCCGGAGCGCCCGACGCGGGGTTTTCTGCCCAAGCGCTGGCGGTGAAAGCCGCAAGCAGGAGGGTGGTGAGAAACAGGGTCTTGGTTGGTTTCATGGGATTTAAATCCTCTCCTTTTTTGAGTTTGTTCGAACAACATTTCTGGGGACGACAGAAAACTTTTTCTGATGTGGGTGCGACTGGTGACACTCACTGTTCGGGCTGATATTTCCGAGCAGTGGACCACCACATCCAACTGTTATTATAATAACCATGTACTTAGTAGAGATTCTACGCAACCTGCTACCTTTCTGAAGCGGCGTTAGCTGGCGGAAAGCCCGGTGGGGTTTCCGCGCGGATCAACTCGAAATCACGGCATCACAGGCGAGGACCGAGACGATAAGCTCGCCTAGTCAACCTTCTGGCCCCCGACAACCATGGGCAGGACGCTGCCCTTTTCTTTTTCTTTCTTCCTGGCCGTACGCTTGCCTCTCTTCGTAGAACGAGGTGCGGTGGCGGAAATCAGGTCGGCCAGCGTCGTGTTCTCCAGAATCTTGGCAGCCGCGTCGCGCACGTCAAGAAACACCTGATAGAGGGCGCGATGCGGCAAATCGCGGTCGATGAGTACGCGCAGTTGCTCGGCGTCGGCAAAAGGCGCGAGCGGGCCATCGATCAAACGCATGATCTCGCTCAACTGGATTTCGGCAGGATCGCGGCGCAACTGGTAGCCGCCCTTGGCTCCTCGCACGCTCTCGACCATGCGCGCGTTCTTCAGTTCGAGGAGGATGAGTTCCAAAAACTTTTCTGGAAGATCCTCTTCATAGGCGATTTCGCGAATTTTGATGGCGCCCTGGTGATGATGGCGGGCAAGCATCATCATGGCCTGCAGCGCGTAGAGTCCCTTTTGAGAGATCTTCATGGTCAGCGATTATGCCATAAAAGTCGAGTGCATTGATAGACTTAATGGGCGTTTTGAGCATTGCAATTGCGGGTCCGTTCTTGGCGGGAGATGGAACCACCCTGCTAATTCCAGATCATTCAATAACTTAGGGAGATTGCGGTCGGTCAGCCGGGAGGGGGCATGTGCATCGCATTGCAGTTTCGGAGAGGAATTCTGCAGAAGCCGGGGGGATTCGCGTAAGGTTATGACTCGGGTCCGACGCGCAGTACTTGCACCGTGATGTTGTCGGGCCCACCCCTTTGCCGAGCGAGGTTCACTAGGGCAGCACAGCACTCTGCTGGTGCGTTTGCGCTCACTGCGGTTTCCAGTTCCTCCTCAGTCACCATGCTCCAGAGGCCGTCGGTGCAAAGCAGGAGATCGTCCCCCTCTTGCAAAGCCAAACCCTGGTCGGCGCCATCGACGGCCAGTTCCCTTCCCGCTCCCAGAGCGGCGGTCAGGATGTGGCGCTGCGGGTGCCTCTCCGCATCTTCAGCGCGGACGATGCCGCTCTCCACCAGCCGGCCCACGTAGGAATGATCACGTGTCAGACGCAAGACGCGAGCGCCGCGCACCAGGTAAAGGCGGCTGTCGCCGACGTGCGCAAAATAAAGCTGCCGGCCGCGGAGAACCAGGGCGGTGCACGTGGTTCCCATTCCTAGGAATGCGGGATGGCGCTCGGCATAGTTTTGAATCTGTGCATGGGCAGCGCCAAAAGATTCCACCAGAGCAGCTTGCGGATTGTCGCCCACGGATTGATCGTAAACTTGGCGAACCGTCTCAACTGCCAGGCGGCTGGCCTCCTGACCGCCCTCGTGTCCGCCCATGCCGTCGGCAATCACGGCCAATCGTCCCTTGCGCTGGAATTCCTCATCGCCGGCTGGTTCCCAATAGAGGTAGGAGTCCTCATTGTTTTCGCGCTGGCAGCCCACATCGGTGAGGCTTGCCACTTCAACTCCGGGTCTCACATTCATGCAGTCAACAGACATTGCTTCCCAACCTCAACCGGCAGCAAGAAGGCCATCCAGACGACCAGCGCGAAGCCAACTTCCTGCCGGGAGGACCGAAGCCGCGCTGTGCCCCGGCCATTATAGACATTAGCCAGCGAAAAAACCCAACCCGAACTCAGAATTCGGAGAATCTGAGTGGCAGAATCACAGGGTTGGGCGAGCCCAGTTGTCGACGCGGGTTGAAGACAGACAAGAAAAAAGCCGCGATGGTTCGCGGCCTTTGTCCTGAACTTGGGAAGTCAGATGGTCGAGCTATTTCCCATCGTGCTTGTCTTTATAGATCTGCCTGCTGGTCTTGTTCTGTTCCTTGTTGAGCTGTCTCTGCTCAGCCTTGGTCAGGTGACCATTGTGGGCGGCCATATCAGCCTTCTCCTGGTTCTCTGTGCGTTGTTCACGATTTTCCAGGTGCGCCGCTTGTCCCGGCGTCAAGGTGCCGTTCTTCTCGCCGTTGGCGATGCGGTCCTGCTGATTCTGCTCACGGGCATTGACTTCGTTGACGCGTGGATGACCGGGATCGACCACCCCAGCTCCCGCGCCGGATGTGTTGCTGTCTTGGGTTTGAGCAGCGGCGGCGCCAACCAACATCAGACCACCCACTGCCAGGACAAATAGCGACTTCGTGATTTTGTTGATCATGTGAAACCAAAACCCCCGCATCGAAGTTTAGTTGTGGGTTGTAACAGTCGCGAATTACGAAGGTGAAATGTCCCTGTGGCGAAACCTCAGACGCTCTCAAGGTAACCATCGGCTGTTACCGGAGTCATGCGCGAATTCAGCGCGTTAAAGATGTCATCGCCCTGATCGCACCGGAGCGAGCATTTGCGATTGGATCGGAAACGGTCAGGCGTATAATCTTGCCCGGCTGGAGGGCCGTCATGAAACTTACGGACACGATTGCATTGGTGCTGAAGAGCAAGGACAACAGCAGAGTTCTAGCCGTGACGCCCGACCAGTCTGTCTACGAGGCGGTTGAGAAGATGGCTGTGGAGAGCGTAGGTGCATTGCTGGTTATTTCAGGCGGCAAATTGGTGGGCATCCTGTCAGAACGCGATTACGCCCGCAAAGTAACGCTTAAGGGCCGTTCTTCCAAGGAGACTCTGGTCCGCGACATCATGACCTCGCCAGTCGTCTTCGTGACTCCGCGACACGCAGTAGATGAATGCATGTCGATCATGACCAGGCACCATTTCCGCCATCTTCCCGTGATCGGAGAGAACGACACCGTGGTGGGTGTAGTTTCGCTGGGCGATCTGGTGAAGTGGATCGTCTCGGATCAGGCCCAGACCATTCAGGAGTTGGAAGGCTACATCACGGGAAGGTATCCCGGATAAGAGCGTTTAGAAACGATGAGGACTGCTAAGCACTTAAGATCTAAGATCTCGTTGATTCACAGAGCAGGCGTTCTTCCTGTGTGAGTTCCAATGTATATCCGGAATGAGCAGCATCGTTGTGGAACATCTGTACGGTTTCCAACGAGTAGTCGTGCAGATCCTTCCCGATCAGGCTGACCTTCTTGAGCACGTCCGACGTAACAGTAATAATGTGGCAGCCGATTTCGTCGGCCTGAAAGATGTTCAGGAGTTCCCGCGGGCTGGCCCAGACAAGTTGCGAGTTAGGCTCCACAGCCATTGACTCAAGCGCAGATTTCATGAGAGGAACGGGATCGCGGCCGGTGTCGGCAACTCGTCCGGCAAAGACGGAGATATAGGACGGCGCACCACCCAGAAGGGCTTGCGCAATGTGGCGGACCTGATCGAGCGCGAGAACCGCAGTGGCGTTCACCTGAATGCCGTCCGTGCTGAGGCGCCGGATCAATTCATACATCGGTTCCCGGCGCGTATTCGTGACCGGAATTTTTACGTACACATTGCGAGCCCAGCGCGCGATCTTACGGGCTTGCCGCTCCATTTCAGTCGGATCGTCGGCGAACACTTCAAAGGAGATGGGACGGTCTGGAATTTGCTGGAGAATTTCCCGGGCGAAGCGCTCATAGTCGGTAACGCCCGCCTTCCGCATCAGGGTTGGGTTTGTGGTGAAACCCTTGATGTAGGGCTGCCGATAGAGCTCGAGCATGCTGGCCTTGTCGGCTCCGTCGGCGAACACCTGAACCCGCAATTCAGACACGGACTTCATCGTTGTCTTTATTAGACTCCTTCTTACCAGGCTCCTTTAAACTGGAGCGGAGGATCCAGTCGGCGGCTTCGCGCAAAGATCGCACGGTAGCTTCCGGAGGCCGCGCCGGCTTTCTTTCGCGGTAACCGTAATCAATCAATACGGTTTTGCAACCTGCGGCGTGGCCGGCATCGACGTCGCGCCAGCGATCCCCCACTACGAAACTGCGCGAGAGATCGACATTGTGCTTGCTCTGGGCGTCGAGCAAGAGTCCAGGATTTGGCTTGCGGCAAGCGCAATGATCCGCATCGTCATGATAGCAGACGAAGATATCGTCGATGGGTAGCGAGGAGGAGAGCGCCTGATGAATGCTCTCGACGGCCTCGCGAGTCTGCGTGCCCCGTGCGACGTCCGGTTGGTTGGTGATCACAAAAAGCGCAAATCCGTGCGCCTTCAAATCAAGCAACGACGACGCAGCCTCGGGCAACAGTTCGAGCTCGTCGACCCCGGAGGGTGGAAACGGCTTGCCGTCGCGTACCACCGCGCGATTGAGGACGCCATCGCGGTCGAGGAAAACCGCCGGTCGGAGTTGACCGTTACCGAGAGCGGTCGATTCCCACTTGGTTTGCCGCTGCTTCACGGCAGGGTGCGACACCAGCAGATGCCACACGATGGCCTGGAACGCCTCTGTGTGCGGGGTGATGTGGGCGGGATTGACTGTAGGAATAAGGATGCAGACATCGGCTACCTTGGCGGTGTGCCCGCCATCACGGCCAACGATGCCCAAGATCTTCGCGCCCACAGTCTTCGCGTACTGCAGCGCAGCGATCAGATTGGGGCTGACATTCTTTTCGAGATCACCGCCACCGACGGAGAACACAAGTATCAGATCGTTGGCGCGCAAGCGGCTCACCCGCAGCCACGCCTCGAACACGGTTGCCCAACCTTCATCGTTCACGCGTGCCGTAAGCTCGGAAACATTGTCCGTCGGCGCATAGGCCTCAATCCCCGCGATCTTGCGGAAGTCGTTCACGGCATGGGAAGCGTTGGCCGCGCTGCCTCCGACGCCCAGAATGAATAAGCGTCCTCCGGAAGCGCGCGTGAGAACCAGCAAGGAGGCGGCGTCTTCAATGCTCGCTGTGTCCAGGCGGTCGATTACCTCTCTGGCTTCCACCAGAAATTGGTGCGCGAATGTATTCTTGGCCGTCATTACTTGTTAGTCGTGCTCACTCCTCGCGCCGCAAGGAAATCCGTGGTCTCCCGCAACCCTGCCGGCGACCCGATCTCGTAGAACCGCTCAGGCACTTCAAATGCCGCCAGTTGCTTGCGTTGCAGCAAGTCCGTGTACAACTCTGCGAGGTCGCAAGCTTTCCCGGCGGGCAGACCCTGAAATGCCTTGGCGCGAAAGACTCCGAGTCCGTAATCGATGTAATGCATGCGGGGAGTGCGGTTGGTCTTGCTGTAGGCGACAATCCTTCCTCCTTCGACCCCGCCTGCTTCGAACTCGACGTTGCTGGTGTCCCATTTTCCGTCGTTGCGAAAGACGGTCATCAACCCCAATACGCCCGCCACCTCAAACTTCCGGGCGATCGCAGCGTAGTCGCAAGGAAGATAGGAGTCTCCGTACATCACGAAAAAAGAGTCGCCTAGCTTGGGCAAGGCATTTCTGACAGCCCCGGCCGTGCCCAGCAAGGCAGGCCCGTCGAATGAGTAGTCTACCTGAAGGCCCAAGGCAGTGCCGTCGCCGATGGCGCGCTGAATCGACTCGCCAAGATGCCCCACGCAGAACACCACGCGGCGGAGGCCCTTCGACTTCAGCAAGCGCAGTTGGTGCACAGCGAAGGGCTCGCCGTTCACTTCGAGCAGCGATTTCGGCACGGTCTCCGTTAGAGGCCGCAAACGGGTGGCGAGGCCGCCGGCGAGAATCGCAACCGTCGGCAATGGATTCAACACGGGAGTCAACACTGCAGGCAACACGGGATTCTCCTACGAATGTGCCACGACCGTGGTTCCGGCAAAGTCGAACTGCATACGAACTTCACGAAGCCCCGCACCTCTCATGACCGCTCGGAGGCGAGTCTTCTCTTCCGTATAGAACATGAGAAATCCACCTCCACCGGCGCCGATCAGTTTGCCGCCGAGCGCCCCGTTGGCTCTCGCGAGTTCATACAACTGATCGATTTCACCGCTGCTCATACCCGGAGACCTCTTTTTCTTGTGCTGCCAATGCACATTCATCAGGTCTGCAAACTTCCTTAAGTCCCCAGCTAGTAGAGCGTCCCGGCTCTTGATGCCTAACTGCTTGGTGAAGTGAAGATTTTCGATCATCTCAGAGTTGTTCTGCTTGGTTCTTGAATCCTGGTCACGGAGAATATCGGATGCATTGCGCGAGCTTCCAGTGAAGAACAAGAGCAGCCCGTCTTCGAGGTTGGCTAAAGTCTCGGCGGGAATTTTCAACGGTTCGACGAGGACGCGATCATCGGGCAGAAACTGGAACGAGGTAATGCCGCCAAAAGCGGCAATGTACTGGTCCTGTTTGCCGATGGGCTCGTTGAGCAACTTCAGTTCAATGTGACAAGCCTGTTCCGCGAGTTCTCGCGGCGGCACGAAGTCTCGCTTCAGCGTATGCAACGCGCACAACAAAGCGGTGGTGAAACTGCCGGAGGACCCCATTCCGGTGCCGGCCGGGATGTCGGACAAACTGACAATCTCAAGATACGGGCCGGTTACACCAGTCAGCTTCAAGGCCTCGCGGATAATGGGGTGCTGGATCTCATCGACGCGCTCCACGTCTTCGAACTTGGAGTACTTGACGATAATCCGGGGACGAAACGCTTCGTTAATGGTGATATAGACGTAGCGGCTGATGGCGGCGGAGATTACGAACCCAGTATGCTGCCGGTAATAGGACGGGAGGTCGGTGCCACCGCCGCCGAGGCAGATTCTCAGCGGACTCCGGGTAATGATCATCGCGCCGGCCCGCACCCGGGGCAATACGCATTCGCAGGAACCATCCTCAAATCATATGCGAAGCGGCTCTTGCAGGTCGAGCGCAAGAGTCCAGCGCCGAGCCGTCGTCATTCCACTTCGAAATCGACCGAGCGGGTTTTGCTGGCGTTGCCCACCGAATCGAGCGCCCGTAGCTCCAGGCGATAGGAACCAGAGGCAAACGTCGCAACCGGCAGCTTGAGTCCCAGCGGGATCACCGGATTCCCAGCTTTTCCCGGGGGGGTCCGGCTCCCAAGGTGTAGTTTCTCCTGTCCACTCGCGCGCTCGATGACTTTGATCTCGTAAGCAACGTCAGGAGGATTCGGATTTTTCAGGAGCGGCTCGTAGACCTCCGCATAGATGGCGGCAACGTCCGTCTTCTTGAAATGGTTGGAAGCGGACGGCGAAATCTGAAAGCCCTGCGCCAACAAAGGAGTTCTGTCTTCCAGCAGTTGGCTGTCCAGATCCGTGGAGGTATCGGCGGCACGGTGGACATTATTGCTGAGCGCCACACTGCTAATGCTGAAGTCCTGACCACGGTAGGGGTCGATCAAGAGTGGCATTTCGAGTTTGCCAAAGCTCTGGCTGCCGGAACTGAAAACGACTTTCAGTTTGTACTCGCCGGAGGCGATCCCGAACTGGTTTTCGTAGCGAAACGGCTGTTTCTGGAATTCTTCGACTTCTTTCTTGCCATCGAGGTCCACATTCAGGGTATCGCTGAAGCGCGCGGCAATCGACCCGTCCGGCTTGTATGCGATCCCTAAGAGGTTGACGGCGGCATGTTGTTTCCCCTTTTCCTTTTCGAACTTCAGCGCCGCGGATGGAATCTCGACCGCCAGATGGACCTGGGCTGTATTGGGCGAGGTGTAGAAGAAAGGAGCTTGCATCAAAGCTGTGACGTTGCCCTTCATCTCGCCGCCGGCGCGAGCTTCCAAGTCCTTCTCGATCGGATTCCCAGCCAAAAGGTCCGCCGGCCTGACGTTGCAATAGCCACTGCGGGCGCGGACATTGGTTCCTCCGCGCTCCACTCTTACCTTCAAGGTGTGGCAACTTCCTTCGGCTGATACCGCGGGCTTGTAGCCGAGAAGGTAATACTGGTTTTGATCCTTAGCGATCCTTTCCAGACCGCCCAGCAAATCGTTGGTGTTGAGGATGACAAACCCGCCGGTGCCGTCGGCGAGTTGATAGAGAACCTGCTGGTTATCAGAAGCGCTGGGGGGAAATGACGGAACGATCTGCCTGGGCTGATTGTAGGGATTGTAGAGTCCGTTGCTGGTTCCCACACCGCTGGTGGTTCCGCCGCCGCCGCCAGTCTTGCCGCCACCGCCGGTCCCGCTCCCGCTCGTCCCACCGCCACCACCCTTACCGCCGCCACCGGTTCCGCCTCCACCAGTCCCGCCGCTACCGGTCCCACCTCCACCGGTTCCACCTCCGCCATGGCCGCCACCGCCGCCGGCCCCACCACCGCCGGCCCCGCCGCCACCACCGCCGTGTTGCGTGGGACTCGCAGCCGGTTCGGCAAAAACAGCTAGACGGAGGATCGGCTGAGAGTCTCCTGTCGAATAGTGAAACGTGGCCGGGACGAGCAATCCGGATGCCGAATGGACCGAAGGCAGCGCCAGACGACTATGAGGCGCCTGCGGTTCGAGAGCAACCAAACCACGGACATCGATCGGATAGACCGCAACATTCGATTTATTGCATGTATCGATAACGGCGGTCAGTTCCGACTGATATTCGGGATTCAATGGAAAACCAGAGGTCAGCATCACCAGCGTCTTGCGACCCGGCACGGTGGATAAGCTCTTCGCCAGACTGCGCAGGGCAAGCAGCACGGTGTGGACGCCGAAATCGGCTTCGGCGTTTCCCAAAGAAGGCGCCGCAGGTGGGGGCGCAAGAGATGCCACCATGACCGGCGGCTCTGCATTCGGATTGACGGACGATCCTTTCAGACCCATCACCACTTGCTTCAAGCGCTGCGCATCGGCTGTGAAGTTTTGCGAGATGTGCACGCTGCCGCCGAAATCCGCGATGGCTATCAAATGGTCGGGGCCGGCATTCGCATCAATAAACTTTGCGGCTGCATCCCGGGCGTGGGCTTGATCACCCATATCCATGGTGGAGTTGTCAAAGAACAGGACCATGTAGTGGGGCTGTGGGTTGGAGGAACCAGCGCTCTCCTCAAAAGAGAAGCTAGTGACTGACTGCTCCTTGCCATCTTCCCAAACCTTGAAGTCTTTCTGAGCAAGATCGCGAATATAGTCTCCCTTTTTGTCGGTCACCACGGTATCCACCAGCACCAAACGCGTCTCCGTCCGGATCACCGGGATGTCGGCCGTGCCCGCTGCGTCCGACTGCTGGGCTTGCGCAACGGGGTGATTAGAGCCCGGTTCGAGCAATAGCCAGCACATAGCCAGACAGATCAGTCCAACTCTGAAAACCAGCCCGTGATCGCGCATGCCTCACCTCCAAGGTGCTGTTTAACGAATCTCAACCATCCCATTTTCCGCGGACATCAATTGCCCTTCCGCGTCCCGTACCACGAGCCGGACCAGGTAGCTCCCCGGCTTTACGTCAAAACTCGCCTTGAGCGTGATGCCCGTGTCCTTCTTGCGCTCCAGAGTCTCATCCTTCAAATGCATGGTGGCGATCGTTTGCGTCCCCTGGACGAGACTGCCATTGCGATTGAACAAGGCAAACGCACAGGTCAAAACGTTGTTATTGCGGCCGTCCGCTTTTCGAAAGTGCATACGTTTTACGTCCACGTGAGCGAGGACGACCAGCTTGGCATCCTGGTCGCTCGCTTTGAAAAATTGCGTATGCAGGTTAACGGGAAGATTGTGCAACTCCTCCTGGGAGAATATCTCGTCCACGATTTCCTGCTTGGCTTGCTCTTCCGGGTTGGCGAAGCTCTTGGGGGCATAATAGCCGCGGCGGGCTTGCAGGGACAGCTTCTGCGGATTCTTCAGCGTGACCTTTAGACTATGAAAAGCGCCGTCGAGCTTAAGATTCTGCGGGGCGAAGGCCAGCACGTAGGAATATTCAGGAGCCTCGGCGACGCGCCGGAAGCCCTCGTCGAAATCGTTGTTGTTGTGAAAGAACACACCTCCTGTGCTGTCTGCCAAAACGGCAAGCAGGTCGTCGTTCGCGGACGCTGCCGCGCTCTCGATTAACGGCTTAAGTGGAGACGGCGGAATTACGATGCTGGGGTCCGCGAACGGGTAAGGCACATACAACCCACGAGCGTCCAGCGTATTGATGACAACTTGCGCGCGCACGGCCTGATCGATGATGGCCGTGTATTCATACTCCAGTTGGGGAGTGATGAACCCAGGAGAAACCAGGACGACGCTTCGTTGGCCGGGCTTCCTGGATACGCCGTTGACAACTTCGCGAAGTAAGCCGAGAGAGATGCGGCTTTCGTGCTCACCGGCGCTCAATGCACTTGCGGTGCTGGCTTGCACCAGCGCTTGGGCAATGGCTGCGGCCACCGCTGCAGTAGTGTTGGGCGGCGGTGGGTTGCACACCAGCGCATCCTGGATAGCAGCCTGCGTAGCCTGGGAATCGTTCTTGTTGACTATCAGGTCTGCCTGGTAGTAGCTGATGTCCGGGCAATCGTGCCCAAGACTGCGGCCGATGGGGCGTGGCTGCAAGCGAAGCAACGTTGCAAGCAGCTGCGCGTGATCGTCGGTAAAATCCAGGTTCTTGACCCCGGAGGTGGTAAAGATGGCCGCACGATCGGTAGGCCGCAAGGTGGCAAAGTTGCGTTTCGCAGCTTCTCGCACGCGGGCGAGATCGCCGAATTCCAAGTGCACATCGTCGAACAGGTAAGCCACAAAACGCTCAGGCACAGCCACCGCGTTCGCAGCACTGGAAGGAGTGTCGCCGGAAAGAGCATCGCCGGAGTTCTCCTCCGACTGCTGGCGTGCCTTTGCGGCCAGGGCTCCGGGCTGTTCGACTTCGAACTGCGTGATCACTTGCGGCTTGCCTTTGTCGAAGACCTGGAAGTCCTCCTGGTGAAGATTTCCGATGGCGTGCCCTTGAGAATCGCGAACCACTGCGCGCACCACCACCAGCTTTACATTTACTTTGAATGCGGCAGGTTCGTCGTGTGAAGCAAGCTCGGCCGAGTTCTGCTTACTTTCGGACTGCGGGGCGGGGCTCGGAGCGGGAGTCTGGTGAGAAGCATCCTGTGCAACCGAAAGGGGCAGACCAACGAGAAACGAGATAACGCACAGCAGAAAACAGGGGAACAAGTTACGGACGCAGAAGAGGCTTCTTGCCATGTCGGCGGCTGTGCCAGGCCGCTTGGCTTCCGGGGAACTCCTCATAAGACTCCAGCCATCGCCGGGGGAAGGCAGGGTGGACTCGGTCAAAGTGCCCACAAGTAGGGTTCCTTGTGGGCTCAAATGCTGCCGACAGTGTACACCAGTCCCGGCCGCCCTGCGAGGTTGTGGGTCAGTCAGCCGCGCGGGCGCGCTCGACTACGTCCTTGCCCCGTTTGACCTAATCCTCTCGGCGAGGCTCCCAGCGCAGGCCGAAGGAGTAAGTCGGCCGGTAGTACTCGCGCTGGATGACGTACCACGGGCTGCCGTTGTAGAAGCCGAAAACCTCATCCGTCAGGTTCAACCCTTGCACGAGCACAGTAAAACTCTTCCGCACGCGGTAGCTGGCCTGGGCGTCGACCTGCAGGTGCGTCATCAAATAAATGTCGCCTGCGGGGCCCTTCGGACCAAAATTGCTCGGGTCTTCACAGTTTCCATTGGCTTGGCAAGTTGCGTTCGGTTGCTCCCACTGGTACTGGAAAATGCTCTTGCTGTTATACGTGGCGCCAAGACGTGCTGAGAACCGGCCTCGATCGTAAGTCGGACTGAGATTCCAGGTGACGGGAGCCTGACGCTGCAGCGCTGGGTCGTCGTTGCGGACAGGCAAAGAACCGGCACTTGACCCAGTCCAGCTGAAGTTCGCCGAGATCCCGAACCCACCCAGTCCTCCGGGCAGGAAGCCCAGGTGCTGGATGTAAGCGGCCTCCATGCCGTACAGCTTTGCATTGACGCCGTTGATGATGTAATCCAAATGATCCTTCGGGTATACGGTGTAATACGGATTGCCCGGGCTCAGGTTTGGGTTGTCGATGTAATAAATGGGGGCGCTCAGTTGTTTGTAAAAGAAGCCCGCCTGAACCTCGCCGAACGGCTTCAAGTAGTGCTCATACAATAGGTCATAGCTGTTGGCGTGTTCGGGTTTGAGGTTGGGGTTCCCTATGCTGACATTGGGCGGACTCCCAGACTGATCGAGAGTTACGTAGGGAATCGTGTCGTACGGGTCGGGCCGCGAGATGCCTCTTCCGTAGACTGCGCGGAGGTCGGAATCGTCGGTGATGCGGTAGCGCAACTGAATGCTGGGCATGGGATCCCAGTACCAGTTGCTGGCGAGCGCAGGCGCGGTTGAGATGTAATTGCCATTCACGTCGTTGGTGACGATATAGCCCCGCGTGTTCAGTTGCGTGGCTTCAACGCGCAGGCCGGTTTGAAGGCGGAAGCGGCCAAACTCGATCGTGTTCATGGCATAAGCTGCCGAGACCCGCTCGGTGAGGTCGTAGTTGCTGGCGTCAGAACCGATGCGAGTTTGGCTGTTGTCGAAGCTGAGCACTCCCTGACTCAGCAGGTTGTTCAGATCGTTGGTGATCTTGCCGAAGGAGGTAAACGGCCCGATCGGATACGCTCCAAAATAGTAGTGAGGATCTGAAAGTCCGGTCAGGAATTGGGTCATCAGGGGCGCACAGTTTGATTGGTTCGGTCCAGTACAGGACGGAGGAGTCTGGCTCAACGTGAGCTGGTCGTAGACCGGCGAGTACGCGTCCTGGCCTTTGTGCGCGTTTCGGATCTTAGAACCGAACTCGAAAGTCGAAGAATGCGAGCCCACGTGGTAGTTCTTCGCGAACGATATGGCTCCCTGCAAGTTGACCTGGGATGTGTTTCCGGACGTGAGGCTGACGTCGAGCAGGCTCCACTGGTTCGGATCGTAGGTTGGGGATCCAAAACAAGTTGGGTCCCATTTCGGCAGGTGAATATTAGGGCTCGGTAGGTTGACACAGGAAGTTAGATTGGACAGAGCGCTGTTTGGCACCGGTTGAAAGTCGGCTCCAGGATTACCCGCCGCCGCTGTCTGGCGTGCGCGCGAAGCCGAGAGCTCCCAGCTCAGCCAGGAATTGGTGTAGACGTGTTTGCCGCCAATTGCCAGGTTGCCGATGCCGTAGTCCGGCAAGCGATTTTCATTCGAGAAAGCCGGAGCCCCTCCGCTATTCAACGAATAGACCCACTTATCTCCGTAGTCTTTGAAGTCGGAATAGAAGTAGTGGAGATAGAGACCGGACCCCTCTCCTAACTTGTAATCGAGCGAGCCACCAAAGCCGTAGCGGGTGCGCTTGTACCTGTATTCACGGACGTCCATGCTGTCGTACACCGGGTTTGCGAAACCAGGGTCTGGCGAAGGTTCGATATCGTTGATGCCGCGTCCGTTGTAGTCGTAACTTCCGGAAAAGAGAGCCCCAAAGCGCTTGCTGACTCCAAAGCGTTGCCCGACAGTTCCAGTCATTTGATAAATGTAGCGGGTGTTCAAGATGGGAGTGAACCCGCCGATGCCTTCCAGTGACAGAGTCGGGAGCTCGCCGGCGGTCTTGGTGCGTATATTCACGGACCCGCCGATGGCATCCCCGTCCTGATTCGCTGAGAGCGTTTTGTTGACTTCCACCGATTCGACGATGTCCGCAGGAATCGTATCCAGTTTCACCTGACGGACTCCAGCCTCGGGCGATGGGACGTTGACTCCGTCGATAGTCAGATTGTTCAGCCGGGGCTCAGTTCCTCGGACCTGTACGTACTTGCCTTCACCTTCATCACGTTCGAGGCTTACGCTGGGCAGGCGGCCGACAGCATCGGCAATGTTGGCGTTCGGAAGGCTCTGAATCACATCGGCCGGCAGGACTTGGAGAATATTGTCAGAAGTCCGCTCGCGGTTGATGGCCTCAGCCTCGCCGTGCGGACGGTCAGCAGTCACCGTCACCTCTTCGCTCTGGGCGGCGACTTTCATGGTGGCTTCGACATGGGTGACCTGCCCCGCAACGACCTTGACCTGCTGGGTAAACGTTGTAAAGCCAATATAAGAAATCGTGAGCGTATAGCTGCCGGGAGCGAGGCCATTGATGTTGAACTCCCCCTGGCCGTCGGTGGCGAGGACGAGGTCACCCGGTTGCAGCCTTACCCTCGCACCGGGGAGAACGGCAGCTTCTCTGTCCACGGCGCGTCCGCTGATGGTTCCATGCCCGCCCTGAGCCAGCGCCGCTGTAACAAATATTGCGAAAAGAGCCAGCAGGACGGGGATCTTCGAGATAAAAGAAAGAATGCGATATGAGTTCTGTGTTTTCATGGATGACGCTCCTTTGAACAGAAACTCGTAAAACGGTTGTGACTGCGCAATGAATCGGCACAGAAACCCGTTCATCGCAGATAACTCCACGATCAGGAAAATTACCCCGTCAGGGTGAGCGAGAATCGTAGGGGCACTTTGTTACGCGGTAATGAAAAGAAGGTTAATATTTTTTCAGATTCAGTGGCTCGTCCTGGACGTGGAGCATCGGGTCGTCAGACCATGAAGTTCGATTGGACCGAGGGAGCGCTAGCAGAGGGCCTGCGACTCTATGATGCGGGTGAGTTCTTCACCGCACATGAGGCGTGGGAGAGCGTGTGGCTTGGGTTGCCTGAGCCAGAAAAGACGTTCCTGCAGGGACTGATTCAGGTAACGGCGGCCTTTCATCATTTGCAGCGCGACAATCCGCTGGGGACCACGCTGTTGCTGCAAGCTGCGCTGCGGCGGCTCGATCGCTATCCGGCATCCTTCGGTGGTATTTCCGTCGCGTTGCTGTGCCATGATATACGCGAGCGCTTGCGGAGACTTGAAGCGGGCGAACCAGCTTCCCAACTTGTGTCGCCGCAGATACGACCGGACCTGGCAGACAGTCCCCACTCGGGGACTGAGCAGTGATTCGCTAGAAAACATCCACTAAGCCCCAGCACTAACCTGGCGCGCCCATTGCATGGCTTGCCAGTAAGACGCGGAAACGTCGCTTTCGCTGAGCTGAAGCTGGGTAGTGAGCTCCTTCACAGCGGTCCACTCCCCGGATTCTTGCGCCAGCATCAGCTGATAAAAGGGCCGCAGACGGCTGGCCACACCCAGCAGCGCCGCCTTGCATTCCTGATCGATGGGGACGTTGTCGAGCACCTGGGACATGGGAATCTCAAGAATGGTGTCCATCAACGAAAGCATACCCATCAGGAACAGGTCGGAATCTCCGTGCTGAATTCTGGGGGAGAGTAACTCACAGAAACGGGCGCGCACCAGCGCAGCGAGCACTGTTGAAACTTTTTGATAATGTCCCCTCACGGACCGGATAGAGATGTCCCCTTAGACTGAGACCTCCAGCCAGGGAGGTCTTGTTGAAGAGGACGGCCATGAGCACTCGTGAGCTGGAGCGAGTGG
>JBAUVZ010000142.1:0-5146 GCA_049583505.1 Candidatus Sulfotelmatobacter sp. | reverse complement strand
GTGTTACAGGGGCTGGAGTGTGGATGGGAAATACTTGGCCTTGCAATTCCAACCGTTACCTCATTCCCTGGAAACTTACTTGTTGCCTGTGAGCGGCGAAAACGGGTTGCCGGAGTTGCCGCCCGAAGGACTGATCGGTCCTGAAGATCTGAAGAAATCGAATCGAGCTGTGGTACTGCCAAGAGGAGTGGATTCGGTGTTTGGGCCGGAGAAATACTCATACACAATAACGAACATTCGCAGAAATATTTACCGGATCCCGATTTCGTAGAACTGATTAGCGGCGATTCATATCAGGATTTCCTCACCCTCTGGAAAGACGTCGACCCCGACATTCCTGTCCTGAAGCAGGCCAAGGCTGAGTACGCTAGGTTACAGTGACTGCTTCTGGAAGGGACGATTCTTGGCCAGCAGTGCGATTACACGCTTGCCAACGATTCTGGGCGAGTGACGGGCAAACAGGAAGTTATGCCCAGGATGGACTCTCAAAGACGCTAGCCCGAAGTCGGCTAATGAGATGGTCCGCCGGCCGAATCGTCCCGAGGGTGGATGATCGGGCTGGCAGCATATATAAGGAGGATCATCACATGCACATCGCTTCTATCGGCGTCGATCTCGGCGACAACATTTCACCTAGTTGCACTCGGGGAGCAGGGCAAAGTAGTCGTGAGGAAGAAGTTTACGCGCAAGCAACTGCTGGCCTACACCGCCAACCTGCAGAGATCGCTGACTGGCATCGAAGCCTGCTCGGGAGCACACTTCATCGGCGCAGCTCTACGCAGCCAGGGACACGACGTACGGCTCATCCCGGCCCAGTTCTGTGGATTCCAGCCTTCCTAAAGGACACACACACGAGAAAGTTTCGTAGGCGCGTTCCAGAGCGTCATACTTAGAACCCGTACCGCAAGGCAAATTGCATAACACGTGGCTTTGTCAATGTTTGGTTGTATTCGCCAAACGTACCCGTAGTTCCGAGCGAAGGTAAACCACCTCCGTTAGAAAGGTCGAAACCGAAACGCACTGAATTGGTGATGTTGAACGTTTCCCAGCTAAACCGGAGCGATTGTGACTCGGCGAGTTTCCAAGTCTTGCTTACGCCGGTATCGATTCCAAAGAAGCCGGCACCACGGACAACATTACGACTGCCGGACTCGCCCGGGTACGCAAAACGGAACGATGCCAAGGCATTATTTACGTCCTTGAAAATATTTGGATTTCCATTGGAATCAAGAAACGTACCGCTTTCGGGTACTTTGCCGGTGAGGACTGCCGCTCCCTCCAGATTCCAATTCGTCGGGAAATAGAAACCGTTTCCAATGCTGTAGGGATAACCGCTCGTCCAGCGAAAGAGCCCTGAAAACTGCCATCCCCCTAATAGCGCTTGAGGGAGTCTACCCATTGTCGAACCCCAACGCTGGCCGCGTCCGATCGGCAGCTCGTAAACCCAGTTGGAGTTTATCTGATGACGCGCATCGAAATCGGAAGGCCCGCGCAGCTGTTTTGGATCCCATGAGTTTATGATCTGGCTCGCATAAGAGAAATAACCATTGAAATTCACGCGTTCGGCGTTCGAACTGACGTCTATCGATTTCGAGAGCGTGTAGTTGACATCCATCTGCAGTCCATGCGTCATGTGATGTTGAAGCGAGAACTGTGCCGCATTGTATGAGCTATTTCCTATGGACCTCCAAGCGTACAAAGTAGCGAACTGTCCGCTAAAGAATTGATAGGGTTGTGTGACTCCACCAATGGTTGCACAGGCAGGGAAGCAGAACACGTCCGCGTTCTGCAAGGCCACCACTTCGTTGTGCAGGTTGCAGTAATAGGAGTCGTACATGGCCTGCGTGGCTGTAACCGAGGTCAATGCCGATTCTCCCGGAGCACCACACCCGGATAATTGCGTCGCAGCCGGCCCAGCTGCGCTCGGGAATATATCTTGCCAATACGGAATTTTGCCAACGGCGTTCACTGCTGTGCCAGCAACTGCCATCCTAGACAATTGACTGGCTGCTGAAAAATAATCGGTCCTCGACACGGGATCTATCAGGTCCAAAGGCATGGCAAGGTCTTCTTGTTGCAGAAGTCGATGCGCAAAGCGCCCTACATAGGAAGCCGAGAAAATGAAATTGTGAGGAAGTTCGCGGGTAATTGAAAAATCCACCAAATGGGAGTAGGGAGTCTTCATCTTGTCATCCAATCCCCATCCAATTCCGTAGCCGCCGGCATCGAACGAAGTGGGCGGAGTGACCGGGAACCCCCCTTGGGGCGGTGGAATCACCATTACCGGTCCGGCAGGACTGGAGGTTGGGATGTCGTAAAGTGTGGTGAACCTCGGCGCCGTATCAACCGTAACATTACCAGCCGGATTGGTTAACAGTGTGGAAAGGCCAAAGGATCCATAACGGTCAAAGGTGTTGACGACGCCTTGTCCGAAATGATCATAGTAGATTCCGTATCCTCCCCGGATCGAACTCTTTCCTGAGTCACCGAACATCTTTTTTAGCCAACTGTTTTCGAACCTCGGTGACCACGCGAAGGCGAGTCGCGGAGCAAGGTCCTTGTAATCCCAATTCCAATATGGCTTACCACCATTAGCTTGACCAGAAAGGTCGAAGCTAAAAGGTGGATTATCAGCCTTCCCTTGGAGCATGTTTACCCAACGCTCCCTGAACCAATCGTTCAGACTGACGCTCGGTGCTACCTGGGTACCCGAGGTTTCATATGGGGGCTGCAACAATGTGTATCGCAGGCCTCCGGTTACGACGAAGTTGCTCTTGATTCGCCAGCTGTCTTGCACGTACCATTCAGCTTCGTGATCACGGAAGTGGCGCGCGATCGGAGTGCCTTCTGGCAGTACGGCACCGGTTTTCGTGCGGTTATAAATCGCATCGACCTCAGCAATGATTCCTGCCAAGGTGGTCATTGGTATGTCATAAGACGACTCAAAAAAACTGGCCACAGCCGGAAATCCAAATTTTGCTGGATCGAGACTCCCGCCTTTGTTGGCTAGCCCCGAGTTTAGGAGAAACGCGACATTTGTCTGTGCGTCAAAGAACGAATTTTGGTTCGAGTTCCGGAGGTCGTTCACCATTCGAAAGTTAGCGCCAAACTGAATAGTGTGCCTGCCCCTAATCCAGGACACATCGTCCACTAAGTTATGCACTGGCACTTGAACTGAAGTCGCCCTGGAAAAACTCAGGGGATCATCGAGTCCGAACAGGATGACATGATGCTGGTCGCTCAAACCGGTTACCGATGTTCCTTGCCTTATATACCCATAATTGAAGCTGTTAACGAGGTTATTCCTCAGCACCGCGGTATAACCACCCGCAATCCCTTTGCTGTTATTCAAGTCAGCATGATTCGGTGGATCACCAGGGAACTGCGCCCCGTCGGCGTCGCCGGTTCCTGACAGGTGGTCGTTTTGCAGATTACCGCGCAAGAAAATTCTATGATTGCCATTTGGTGTGACGTTGTAGTCAAGTTTTACAATGTAAGTGTCTAGCTTTCCCGGTGCCGGAGCCGAGAACGTGTAGCCTTGGTAGTTGAGCCCGTCACCAACTTGGAAAGCGTTAGGTAACGGGTAACTCTGCAAGACTGCCATAACAGCTGGATTCACACCGCGGCCCAACGGACATGTACCGAGTGCCGTGCAATTCGGATCCATGCTCGCGATCTGTGATGGGTTCAAACTAACGTTCGTGTTCCCAGAATCGCCCGCGATACAGGTCGGTGCTGTTGGACACGTCTGGTATTGGATAATACCCTGCCGCAAACTTGCGCTGGGCACGATACGAGTAATCTGACTGTTCTCTCGTGTTCGCTGACCTTCATACGTCGCGAAGAAAAATAGTCGATTCTTCCTGATCGGTCCTCCGACAGAAGTGCCAAATGTGTTGCGAATTAGCTCCCCAGGCCGGTTCGGCAAACCAGAAAGTAGTTGAGCCTGCTTGTTGAACCAATCGTTTGCGGAGGTAAAGGTAGCACGATTGTACTCATATAACGACCCATGGAAATCGTTAGTGCCACTTTTGGTAACAAGCGCGACCTGCGCGCCCGAGGAACGGCCTGCATCTGCATTTGCATTGCTCGTGGTCACACGGAATTCCTGTATTGAATCGAGGGTCGCGCGAAGTGCACCTTGAAATGCGTAGCCTTCTGTCTGGTCATTGTCGTCGACACCGTCGATGGTGATATTGGTCTGGTCACTGCGGCCGCCATTCACCGCTCCGTTACGGCTATCTGCATCTGGGTTGATGGTCTCATTGTTGCCGATAAAAGCTACTCCAGGCTGCAAACTGAGGATTGCAACCGGATCACGTCCTTCGAAGGGCAGATTGTCAATCTGTCTCGTATCAAAGGCATGACCCAACGTCGCGTCCTGGGTGTTGACCAAACCTGCTTCCGCCTGCACGTGTATAGTCGTGGTCTCGCCTCGCACCTCCACGGTGAAGTTGATCGTCGCGGGTGTATCGACAAGCAACCTGACGTTGTCTTGCTTGATTGTTGCAAACCCTTTTGCCGCAACCGTAATGGAATAGGCACCCGGTGGCAGGTGCAGAAACTGGTAAACGCCTAAGTTGTTGGTTTTGGTAGAGCGTGAGATGCCGGTCTGGCTGTCCGCTAACATCAAATCCGCGCCCGGCAGAACCGCGCCCTTAGAATCTGTCACCGTTCCTCGGAGTGAAGTGCTGGCAGCTTGACTCCACGCAAAGGTCCCGAAGGAAACGATGATCAAGATCGGAAGGATCAAGCGACACACGAGCGACACGGCTGAGCTCCTTGTCGACAAATGCGTGTACGGTCTGAGAGAGCCTGATATCACATTCATCCAGCAGGGTCAAGTGTTTTTGTCGTGGTTCAGTTGGCTTCACGCAGAGAAGCTCTTTGCGTGACAATCCGACGAGCAGAAGGCGAACAAGCAGAAAGCGAACGGTGTTGAAACTTTTTGATAATGTCCCCTCACGGACCGGATAGAGATGTCCCCTTAGACTGAGACCTCCAGCCAGGGAGGTCTTTTTGAAGAGGACGGCCATGAGCACTCGTGAGCTGGAGCGAGTGGAGGTGATGGGACGAGTCGCCAATGAGGAACTGAAGTTGATAGATGCAGCAGCAATGCTGCAGTTGAGTTATCGCCAGGTCAAAC
>JBAUVZ010000141.1:0-17058 GCA_049583505.1 Candidatus Sulfotelmatobacter sp. | reverse complement strand
CTTCGACCATTTCGTTATCCTTTCCGGGGATGCGCGAGGCCCATTCCAGCGCCTCTTCGCGCGACTTCACCTGGATGATCCAGTAGCCGCCGACCACTTCCTTCGCTTCGGTAAACGGACCGTCGGTCACTTTCGATTTTCCGCCTTTGAAGGTGACGCGCGCGCTCATCGTCGAGGGCGGGGTCAGCCCGTCGAGCGCAAGTAGCACGCCGGCTTTCCCTAGTTCCTCGTTGTACTTGCCCATTGCCTCCATGTCTTTGAAGTCGGGCGCCCAGCCGGGTTTTGCGTTTTCGTAGACTTTCGGAAACATGATCATCATGAAGCGCATGGTGTTCTCTCCTCGTGTAAATGAGTATCTAGTGTTGTGCGGACACCGTATCAGGGTTGCCCGGCCTTCACTACATAGTCGAACGGTCCCACCGGAATTCGACAACTCGTCGAGGTTTTTATTTCAGCTGCCGAATCCGCTCTTGCAGGAATTGCCGCTCTGGTTCCTGTTGGGTCAGCCCCAGCGCCTTCTCATACGAAGCCCGGGCCTCGGCTATCCTGCCGACCCTGCGGTACATATCTACGCGGGCGGAATGCGCCAGGTAATAATTTGCCAGTTCGCCATCTTCCAGCACCGCGTCGATATGCGCCAGACCGGCCTCTGGACCATCGCGCATGGCAATGGCCACGGCACGATTGAGCTGTACAACCGGCGAAGGCTGAATTCGTACCAATCGGTCATAAAGCGCAACAATCTGACGCCAGTCGGTCCGAGCGACCGATTCCGCCTCCGCATGCACCGCCGCAATCGCAGCCTGCAGGGTGTAGGAGCCGAAGCGGCGGGACTTCAGGGCTTTCCCCAGCAATGCCACGCCCTCCGCAATCTGCTCCCGGCTCCAGAGCGAGCGGTCTTGATTCTCCAGCAAAATCAACTCTCCGGTCGAAGAAGTTCTCGCGGCGCGACGGGATTCCTGCAGCAACATCAGGGCAAGCAGCCCCATGATTTCGGGATCCATCACTTCTGGCTCTGGACGAAGTTCCATCAGCAACCGCCCCAGTCGAATCGCCTCGCCGGTCAGCTCGGCCCGCGTTACCTCCGCTCCCGCCGCAGCTGAATAGCCCTCGTTAAAGACGAGATAGATGACCTGAAGCACCGCGCCCAGTCGCTCCGGCAATTCCTGCGGCGTCGGCACCTCGTACGGAATCCGTGTCTCGCGAATCTTTGCCTTGGCACGAACAATGCGCTGCGCCAGCGTACACGGAGTGGTGAGGAAGGCCTTTGCTATCTCCTCGGTCGTCAGCCCGCACACCTCACGCAAGGTGAGCGCAACGCGCGCTTCCGGCGACAGAGATGGATGACAGCAGGTAAAAATCAGGCGCAGCCGGTCGTCTTCAAGGCTGTTGGCCTCAAGGCTGTCCTCTCCCTTGGACCTTGCCGCCGAACTCGATTGGGCTTCGAGATATCGCACCAGCTCGTCTTGAGACGCATCAAATCTTGCCCGTCGACGCAGAGTGTCAATGGCTTTGAATCGGGCCGTCGAAATCAGCCACGGCCGCGGGTTGCTGGGTACGCCACTCCTCGGCCACAAGCTCAGCGCAGCCGCAAAGGCTTCCTGCATCGCCTCCTCGGCAAGATCAAAATCACCGAGCAAGCGGATCAGAGTTGCCAGGATTCGTCCCGAATCCACGCGATAAAGGGAGTCGAGCAATTCGCGTATCTGCTCGCTGGAACACTCGGATATGACACGTTCGGAAATGACACGCTCGGACATAACACGCTCGGACATGACCACGACCTTAGCAAACCCGCTACCCTGAATCAATTTGGCAAACCGCGGATTATCTCCTCCGTGCCTCCGCGTCTCCGTGGTAAAGGTTCTTCGACTCCTCATCGGCGGCGCCATCACCCGCTGCTATAATTAAGGATTGCGCCCATGTCCTCGAAGCGACTGATCCGATCCACAACTGTTTTATCCATCCGCCGCAACGGCAGCGTGGTCCTCGCCGGCGACGGCCAGGTCACGCTAGGCGAGTCTGTCATCAAACACACCGCAAAGAAGATCCGCCGCCTCTACAACGACAAGATCCTCGCCGGATTCGCCGGTTCCACCGCTGACGCCTTTACCCTCTTCAGCCGCTTCGAATCAAAACTCGAGCAGTACCACGGCAACTTAGGCCGCGGTGCCGTAGAACTAGCCAAAGACTGGCGCACCGACAAATACTTGCGCCATCTCGAAGCCTTACTGCTCGTCTGCGACAAAGAACAGACGTTCCTATTAAGCGGACAAGGCGACGTAATCGAACCCGACAGCGGAGTAGCCGCCATCGGCAGCGGCGGCCCCTACGCCCAGGCCGCAGCCGAAGCGCTCTCCAGACACACGCAACTGACCGCCCGCCAGATCGCCGAAGAAGCCATGAAGATAGCCGGCAAAATGTGCATCTATACCAATGACGTGGTAACCATCGAAGAACTTTAGTATGGCAATCTACTTACCCAGCACCGCCGAAGAAGAACAACTAGCCCTCGACGAACTAACTCCCCGCGAGATCGTAGTCGAGCTCGACAAACACGTAATCGGCCAAAAAGACGCCAAACGCGCCGTAGCCATAGCCCTCCGCAACCGCACCCGCCGCCAAAAACTAACCCCCGACCTAGCCGAAGAAATCATCCCCAAAAATATAATCATGATAGGTCCGACGGGGGTGGGGAAGACTGAGATTGCGCGACGGCTGGCTAAGCTGGCTAATTCTCCTTTTCTTAAAGTTGAGGCTTCTAAGTTTACTGAGGTTGGGTATGTGGGGCGCGATGTGGAGTCGATGGTGCGGGATTTGGTGGAGATCGCTATCGACAATGTGCGGGAGGAGAAGCTGGAGGATGTTGCTGATAAGGCTGAGCTCAATGCGGAGGAGCGACTGCTTGACATTCTGCTGCCGCCATCTCCACCGGCCCGGCCTGCTGAACCTACTACTGCTGGCGGAGTGGTGATTGATGGCAGCACTGCTTTGGCTGAGTCATCTTCGCGGACGCGTGAAAAGCTGCGGCAGCAACTGCGCGAGGGCAAGCTGGATGAGCGGCAGGTTGAGATCGACGTGCGGGAGCGCAACTTTCCGTCTTTTGAAATTATGACGAACCAGGGTGTTGAGGAGATGGACATCAACATCAAGGACATGCTGCCGAACATTTTCGGGCAGCGCACTAAGAAGCGGAAGATGAAGGTGAATGAGGCCTTTGAATATTTGATTCAGGAAGAAGAGCAACGCTTGATCGATATGGATCACGTTACGCGGACGGCCATCGATCGCGTGGAAAATTCTGGAATTGTGTTTCTTGATGAGATCGATAAGATTGCGGGGCGCGAGGGCGGGCATGGTCCGGATGTTTCACGCGAGGGCGTGCAGCGCGACATTCTGCCCATTGTTGAAGGGACTACGGTGAATACGCGCTATGGCATGGTGCGGACGGATCATATTTTGTTTATTGCTGCCGGTGCGTTTCATGTTTCGAAGCCTAGCGACCTGATCCCTGAGTTGCAGGGGCGGTTTCCGATTCGGGTGGAGTTGCAGTCTTTGACCATGGAAGATTTTGTGCGAATTCTTACGGAGCCGAAATCTTCTTTGGTGAAGCAGTACACGGCATTGCTCGAGACTGAAGGGGTGAAGCTGGAGTTCACTACCGAGGCGTTGCAGGAAATCGCGCACTTTGCATTTCGGGTGAATGAGAGTACGGAAAACATTGGAGCGCGGCGGCTGCATACCATCATGGAGCGGGTGCTGGATGAGCTTAGCTTTAATGCTCCGGAGAGAAAAGGCGATCACGTGATCATCGACGCCGACTACGTGCGGAAGATGCTTACCGACGTTGTTAAGGATCAGGATTTGTCGAGATATATTCTGTAGGGTCGATGTTGAGGTCCGTGGTACCCACCTTTCGAAAACCGCGAAAGGTGGGGCAGCCTCTGTGTTTGCGCTGCCAGGATCGGCCGGCAACCGCATGAGACCTTCTGCCGTCCCTCCGGGACTTGGTTCCTATTTTTTGGGCTTACCCCGGACTTACCCTTCGGCTTCGCTCAGGGCAGGCTGGGCTATGTATGCCGCCCCTTCGGGGCTGGGGTGTGGTGATTCGATCTGTGTCTTTGCCTCAAGCAACGCCGCCATTCGCTTTATTTCAGCGCAAAATCCAGATGCGGACCGGAAGTCAAAATCCCCGCCCTGTCTCGCAAAAACCGCGAGACAAGGACGGGGCATCCTCGGCGTAGTGAAAGGCTGGGCCAGCCCCCACCGCATGAGAGCTTCTGCCGTCCCTTCGGGACTCGGTTCCTATTTGGGGAATGTCCCACCCTTAGCAAAAAGCGCAAAGGATGGGCCACCCCATCGGGAGAAGCGTTAGAATCACGGGAGACCAATGAACAGTGGCTGAGTATTTATAGGAGGGGTTATGGCGACGAGCAGAGCTACGGTTGTACCCATGAAGGTGGCGCAGATGAAGGCGGCGCAAGTGCCGAAGCCCGGCGCAGATTTCGAGATTGTCGAGCGCGGGATTCCTGAGCCGGGTGCCGGACAGGTGCGCATCAAGGTGCAGGCCTGTGGCGTTTGCCACAGTGACGTGCTCACGAAGGAAGGCGCCTGGCCGGGAATTCAGTATCCCCGAGTTCCGGGACATGAAGTGGCGGGCATTATCGATGAAGTGGGCGCGGGTGTTTCCACGTGGAAGAAGGGGCAGCGGGCCGGTGTGGGCTGGCACGGCGGGCAGGATGGCACGTGCCGGGAGTGCCGGCGCGGGGATTTTCGCAATTGCAGGAATTTGAAGGTTTGCGGCATCAGCTATGACGGCGGATACCAGCAATACATGGTGGCTCCGGTGGAGGCGCTGGCGGCGATACCGGAAAGTCTAAGTGACGTCGATGCCGCGCCGCTGTTGTGCGCCGGCATAACCACCTACAACGCACTACGCCACAGTGGCGCGCTGCCGGGCGATCTGGTTGCGGTGCAGGGGATTGGCGGCCTGGGTCACCTCGGAATTCAATTCGCCAGCAAGTTTGGTTATAAGGTAGCGGCGATTGGGCGCGGGCCTGAGAACGCGGCGCTCGCAAAAAAGCTGGGAGCGAGTGTGTACGTCGACAGCCAAGCGACCAAAGCGGCGGAAGAGTTGCAAAAGCTGGGCGGGGCACGGGTTGTTCTGGCGACGGCACCGAACTCGAAAGCGATGTCGGAGTTGATCGACGGTCTGGGACCGAATGGCACACTTATGGTTGTGGGTGCGACACTTGATCCCATTGAGGTCACGCCGCTACAGCTCATCAATGGCAGTAAAAGAATTCAGGGCTGGGCCTCGGGAACACCGGCGGATTCCGAGGACACATTGCGCTTCGCAGAACTGAGCGGCGTGCGTCCCATGATTGAAACATATCCGCTGGAAAAGGCCGCGGAGGCTTATGCGCGAATGATGAGCGGCAAGGCCCAGTTCCGCGTTGTGCTGACGATGTGAGCCCAGGGACATGACGAAAAAGCTCCGATTTCTGGTATCTCTTCACACCCGCGAGAACGATTTCCAAGTGGCGCAAGCCCAATCGGCGGAGGATGCCGCGCGCAAACTGGGAAGCGATTTGGAGATCATTTATGCCGGTGACGACGCGGTGCATCAGAGCACGGAACTTCTAAAGGCAATCCAAAGCCGGGTTGAGACGCGACCCGATGCGATTGTGGTGGAACCGGTTGGGCGCACGGCCCTCCCGCAGGTGGCGCAGGCCGCCAGTACGGCCGGAATCGGGTGGGCGGTGCTGAACCGGAGACCGGAATACCTGGCGGAGATGCGCAGGGCGGCGACCAAACCCATCTTTGCCGTCAGTTCCGATCATGCCGAGATTGGCCGCATTCAAGGGAGGCAATTCGCCGCGCTGCTGCCTGCAGGCGGTTCTGTTCTCTACATTGAAGGACCTTCGGACAGTCCCTCGGCCCGAATGCGTACTTCCGGGATGCTGGAGACAAAGCCGGCGAACGTTCAAGTGGCGATGCTGAAGGCACGGTGGACCGAGGAAAGCGCGGGACGGGCGGTGCGGTCCTGGCTGAAGCTGACCACTTCGCAAGGAGCCTCCATTGACCTGGTCGCCGCGCAGGACGATTCGATGGCGATGGGCGCTCGCAAGGTTTTTCAGGAGTTCAGCAACGAAGGCGAGCGTTCGCGATGGCTGAAAGCAATGTTTACCGGATGCGATGGTCTGCCCTCGACAGGCCAAGCCTGGGTACGCGAAAAATGGCTGACGGCGACGATTCACATTCCAGCGCTAACGGGACAGGCGATGGAGACTGTGGCAAAGGCGATTCAGTATGGAACGCAACCGCCTGAACATTCGATGACCGCGTCCTTCTCGATTCCTCCTCTGGAATCCTTGGTTCCGCGAAACCGGTAGGCGTCTCCGGCATAGCCGGCTCGCACCGGCCTGCAACTCAGATCGCGAGAAGAGTTAGAATCACGGGAGCGCGGAATGCAGGCTGCCTTGGTGGTGGCCGATTCCGAGAAGGGAAGATGCCATGGCAAAGCCTGATGCGATCGTAAAAGAACGGCGGCCTGATCCTAATGAAAAACTGGTGAAGATCTTCGACAGCGAAGAAGAGTCGGAGGCGCTGGTGGTGAAGGGACTGCTGGATTCGGCGAGTATTGAAAATGACCTCACGTCCGCCAGCCTTTTGCAGGAGGCGTTTCCGGGGCTGGGCGGAATGATCATCCTGGTGCGGGAAGAGGATGCGGAGAAGGCGCGCAGCTTGATCGCGGAGTACCGGCGGCCGGCTACGGCGACTGGTGATTACGCGAACGAACTGGATGATGACGACTCTACTGAAGACTTGCCAGCGAAGGAGTGACGGAGTGGCCGTCGAGGTAGAAGGTGACTGCGCCGTTCAGATCGGTGCGGTATACGTGGACTCCGGAGTTTTGCAGGCGTTGAAGGACATCGGCTTTGGGAATGCCGAAGGAGTTTTGGAAGCCGACCGAGATCACGGCGTAGGTCGGCTTTACGGACCGCAGAATTTCTGGCGTGGTGGATGTGGCGCTGCCGTGATGTCCTACCTTTAGTAAGTCAGCATGGGGGTGGTGCAGGGTGACCAGGCGGCGCTCGACTGCTTTCTCGGCGTCGCCTTCGAGCAGAACTGAAGTCCCGCGATAGCTGACGTGCAGGACCATGGAGTCGTTGTTCCTGGGCTCGAGGCCGACGGGCCAGTCGCGTGGTGGGAAAAGCACATTTACTTTCGCCCCGCCCAGCTCGAATTCGTCTCCCTCCCAATGGCGCACCACTTTGATTCCCAGTGCGTTCGCCTCGGCGATCAAGTCCTCTAGCGCTCGACTGGGCGGCAGCAATCCTAGCCACAACTCTTTCGGACGGAAGTCTTTTAGGACCGCGGGCATGCCGCCGATGTGATCGGAGTGGCCGTGGGAAATGGCGACGGCGTCGAGGCGAGAGATGCCGCGGGTCCACAGGTAAGGCGCAACTACATCTTCGCCGAAGTCGAGTTGCGAACCGGCGCCCCAGATGGGTCCGCCAGCATCGATGAGCAAGGTGCGGCCTTCGGGCATCACTAAGAGGATGGAGTCACCCTCGCCTACGTCGATGGAAGTTACCTCGAGCAATCCGGCTCTCGTTCTGGGTTTGGGCGGGACGAAGGCGAGCGCGAGCGACGCAACCAGCAACGCAACCAGCCCCGTTATTGCCAGTAAGGTGCGACGGCGAGCGCACAGCATGGCGAGGATTAGAGCCGCGAAAGCTGCCGAGATGATCACAAGCGAAGGTGTTGCTACGCGAAGATCGGCGAGCCGCAGGCCTCCCAAGCCGTGTACCGTGCCGGTGATGGCTTGCAGAGAAAACCGGTGAGCGGTGCTGGAAGCTTCGCGAGGACGGGAGAAATGTAGCCCAGGACGATGGTTAGGATCGCTGCCGGCATGAGAAGTTGCGTAAGGGGAACAACCGCTATGTTGGCGGGAAGGCCGATAGTGGTGGCGCGGTGAAAGTAATATGCCATGGGCAGAGCCAACCCCATCTGCATTACCGCCGAGACCAGTAACAACTCAAAGGCAGCGAGAAAAATGATGGTCGAGCCGCGGACCAGCCGCAGCGACCACGGACTCCCCGCGAAGTGGGCAAGCTGTCGGGCGACCAGGCGGAGATCCAAGCGGAACTGCGCGACTTGCGGAGGCAGCGAGGGGCCGAGGTCATCGGAGTCCCAGTGGGCGAGCGCCTGGCGGTAGAGGCGCGAGGTGCGCTCTACGAGCGGCAAGCCGATCGCGGCCACGATTAACACGCAGAGAAATGTCATCTGGAAACTGGCGGTGAAGGGCTGACGCGGATCGAATACTAGCAATGCGAGGGCGGCTGCTCCGAGCGCGTTGACCATAGCGCGGTCGCGGTAAAGCAGGCGCGTGCTCAGGTAGATGGCGCACATCAGCGTGGCTCGCCACACGGGCGCGCCCACCTCAGTTAGGAACGCGTAGGCAACGCAGAAGAGGATCGTCAGCAACGTCGCAGGAATGTCGCCGAGGCGCAGGCGGCGCAACGTCCAGAAAGCGACAAATGCCAGGATGGTTACGTTCATCCCCGAGACCACGAGGATGTGATAAGTGCCCGAGCGCTGGAAATCGATTCGGGTGTCGCGGTCGATGAAAGCTTCTTCGCCAATGACCATGGCGTCAATCAGCGCGGCCTGCGGCGGAGGCCAGAGCGCATGCACCTGGGCAATGATGCTGGAGTGGAGGCGGGTTCGCTGGAGTTCGAGGCGGCTGCCTGCGAAGCCGGGGAGGACTTCCACATCTTCTGCTTTCGCCGAGCCCAGCGCGGCGATGCCGTTTGCGCCCAGGTAACCTTGATAATCGAATGCTCCTGGATTGCCGAAATTGCGCGGTAGCTTCAGCTTGACGGGAAGGCGGAGGCGTTCACCGTAGTGGAAAAGGCGGGTTGCGGGCGGAGTCGCTTTAGCTGCAGGTGGAACGAGCTCCGGACGGGCGCTGTAGATCCCGAGCCGCACGCCGGAATGGACGGGAATCGGCTTGCCGTTTTCGGCGACGATCTGTTCGGTCTCGACATCGAGGCTCTGTCTGATTTCGTTGGGACCTCCCTCTCGCAACCTACCTTCTCGTGTGACGTGCGCCTTCATCTCGACTTGCTGGCCGTCGGCGAAAGGCTGGAGGCTGGTGTCGAGAACGTTTGTGGAGCCTCTTAGCTGGATATGAAGAGCGCCTGCCAGGAAGAATGCACCCAGAGCCAGGGTTACTCCTAGCCACTTCCGTTTGCGCACGAAATACAGACCTGCGGCTAAGAATGCCACGCCTGCGGCGACCCACCATGATGCTGGGCGCCAGGCGTACGCGCCGACAACGGTTCCCAACGAGTACGACAGAGCAGCCCAGAGCATGGGTTGCCGGGTGGGCTTGGGTTGGAATTCGAGCGAAACGGGCGGAGATGACGGTCTCTGGATTAGAGATAAGAGCGGCATTCGTTGCCCTGGGGATGCGGGTGTGTTGAGCCGCCGTCGGGATGCCGTCGGGACACCTCGTTCCGCTTGGCAGGCGGGCCGAACGGCCGACCCCACATATCGGCAGCCGACGATCAGAATTTCCTGGACCGCGCGTTCGGCCCTACCGAACTAACTGCACTATGGTTTCGAGGTGGTAGGTTTGAGGGAACAAATCGAGCAGGTGCACCTCCTCGACGCGATAGCCTGCGGCTTGCAGCGGGACCAGATCGCGGGCCAGCGTTGCGGGATCGCACGAGACGTAGGTGATGCGTGGCGCGGTTGTGCTCGCCAGCGCGCGCGATACGGGATCTCCTAAACCGCCGCGGGGCGGGTCCACTACTAGCAGGTCGGGCTTGGGAACTTTGGTCAGGTACTGCTCGGTGGTTGATCGAACCGCCTTTCCATTCACGGGCAGATTGTATTGAAGGTCGCTGCCGGCTGTCTGTGACGACTCAACCGAAACGATGTGACGGTAGTTACAGGCCAAGGCTGTGGAAAACAGCCCTACACCAGCATAGAGATCGAGTGCCAGGTCGCCGGAGCGGCCCGTAGTGACGATGTCAACAAGTTCATCGGTGAGAAAACGGTTGGTCTGGAAGAATGATCCGGCGCTGACGCGGAAGGCTGCCGTTTTAGTTTGATACGTCAACTCCGAGGCGCCAACTGCGACCAGGGGCTCCTGGACGCCTTTCTGGGGCTCGCGAAATGCCACCACTCCCGCAATTTCTGGCATTGCTGCGCACAATTCTTCGGCCCACGCCCGCACTGCGGCGCGTCGAGCCTCGGGAGCGCACAAGAATTCGAGCAGCACTCGCGTATCGTCTGCATTGGCGAAGAACTCGACCTCGCGCACACCTTCTACGGCCTTGCCCGCGCGTCCGGCATGCCACAGCGCCGCAATGCCGCGATTGATCAGCGGCGAGCTGATTGGACACTCCTCGACCGGCAACAATTCATGCGAGGAGAACTTGAAATATCCCGCGGCGAATCCGGGCCGGGTCTGCACTTGCAGTCGCGAGCGATTGCGATAGTTCCAGGGCGGCGAAGCATGCACCTGAATATCGCATTGGAGTTCGAGCTTGGCGATGCGCCGCAGGTTCTCGCGCAAGATATCTTTCTTGATCTCAAGTTGGTGTTCGTAGCTGGCGTGCTGGTAATGGCATCCGCCGCAGCGGCCAAAATGCGGGCAGGCGGGCGGGATGCGATGCGGCGAAGGCTCGATAATTGCCCCGGCATACGCGCGCGCGAAGCCGGGCTTTTCTTCGGTGAGGGCCGCATCGATTTTCTCTCCGGCGAGAACAAAGGGAATGAACACAGCTTTGCCGCGTCCGCGGTCTTTATTGTCGGGCGATCCGGCAGGTAGGCGAGCCAGGCCGTCGCCGCCGTAGATCAGCTTTTCAATGTTTAGGAGCAAGAGTTGATTCTATGGTATGGGGAGGGTATAGACCTCGTCCGGCGCATGTGAGGCCGATTGGCCTGGATTGGAGTTGATTACCACGCTCACGATCCGGTCAATGAGCGAGAACGGGACGTTTTCAGCAGCCTCGGCTTCAGGCCCTACCTCTTGAAGAACATCCAAGCAGTAAGGGCCAACAAGACAATCGTCACGACCCAGAGGGACGAACTGCTCATTTCTGTTTTCTTGGCCATGAACCGCATTTTAAGCCCGACATTGCGGTTATGCGAAGTCTTAGAGTTTGGGTTGTGTTGTTGTGGTAAACAGGCCTTTACTGCACCTATTTGGGCGCACCTTTTACAGCGCTCGTCCTGCCGCTGCACCCGAGGCCCAGGCCCATTGAAAATTGAAACCGCCGAGATGGCCGGTTACGTCTACTACTTCGCCGATGAAGAATAGGCCTGGAACCTTGCGGCTCTCCATTGTTTTGGCGGAGAGTTCGCCGGTGTCGACGCCGCCCGCTGTTACCTCGGCTTTCTCATAGCCTTCCGTTCCTGCTGGCGAGATCGTCCAGGCATGGATCTGGCTTTCCAGGTCGGCTAGCGCCGAATTCGTCCGGGAAGTTGGGGCGTGCGCGTCGAGCCAGCGGTCGGCGAGGCGGTGGGGCAGATAGCTTCGCAACTCTGCCCGCAGTGCGCCCGGGTTTCTCGACGTAGCCGGATCGCGAAACGCAGCTGTGACTTCGCGCCCGGGAGCCAGGTCGATCAGGATGGGCTGCGATTTTCTCCAGTAGGACGAGATCTGCAGAATCGCCGGGCCACTCAGGCCGCGATGCGTGATCAGCATCTTCTCGCGAAACTGCTGCCCGTTGCAGGAAGCAATCACCTCGGCGGAAACGCCCGCCAGATCGCAGTAGCGAGAGCAATCCTCCGGGGCTAGCAGCACCGGCACAAGGCCTGGCCAGGGCTCGCGGATGGCCAGGCCGAACTGCCGCGCCAGATCGTAGCCGAATGAGGTTGCACCGAGCTTCGGAATTGAAAGGCCGCCGGTCGCTACCACCACGGCTGGGGCGCGAAATTCCGCAGTGGAGGTGCGAGCGACGAATTCGCTGGTTCGTTCGACTTCGCGAATCTTTGTGTTAAGGAAGATGCTCACTCCGGCATGCTGGCATTCGGTTTCGAGCATTCCGAGGATGTCGTGGGCGGAGCGGTTGCAGAAGAGCTGGCCTAGAGTTTTCTCGTGATACGGGATGCCGTGCTTTTCTACCAGCGCAATGAAATCCGCCGGAGTGTAGCGGGCCAATGCCGACTTGGCGAAGTGCGGATTCGAGGAAAGAAAGTTTTCCGGATGGCAGTGAAGGTTGGTGAAGTTGCAGCGTCCGCCGCCGGAGGTCAGAATTTTCTTGCCCAGCCGGTCGGCATGTTCGAGCACAGCGACGCGACGGCCGCGCTTGCCGGCTTCGATGGCGCACATCAGTCCGGCCGCGCCGCCGCCGAGAATGAGTGCGTCGAAGGAATGAGTCATGAGGTATGAGCCCCTGTCAGGTGCGTTTCACAAGAAGCATGAATCGGTTTTCCTCAGGGGCTGAAGCCCGCTTGTTTTCCGCGACTGACGGCACGACTGGAAGTCGTGCCCTTCCCGAGCGTGGTCTACGGCAAAGCTGAAAGCTGCCATCACGGATCATGTGCTCACATGTAAAACAGGCTCAGGCGCGGCAAGCCATATTTTTCCAGAAGGCGCTTGTGGACGTATTGTTTTTGCAGTTGCTCGATCTGCGCCGCTGCCATCTTGCGCCGGTAGGGCGCGAGCTCGCGATCGGCCTGCGCGCGCACGGCTACGATTTCTTCATCGGGCGTGGCGGTGAGCAATGCGGCGAAAAGCTTTTCCTCGAGCACCGTGAGATGCCGTTCCAAATCCTCCAGCCTTGACACTGCTTTCCGGCTTTCGGTTTCGTGCGCGAGCCTGCGGAGCGTCGCAGCGGAATCCGCAGCGACCGTGTGAACCGAGATTCCCGCACTCCGCGGGAGCTTCGCTGCCTCCAGAAGATTGGCATTGCGGCGCAGGAACTCTGCGATCGCCTCCGGCTCAAAGCCTTGCCCCACGCCTGATTTGGTCGACGCCGGTTGATCGGCAGCCGCGCCCACGGCTGCTTCTTTCATGGCTTCGGCCGCCGCCAGCACTTCCTGCGAGCAATAGGCCAGGCTATTCACCCTTCTGGTTTTCGAGGGGCGTTGGTCGTAGCGATCGAACGCGGCATCGATGCCGCGCAGCGCAGCTTCGAGGGGAATGCCGGCGTCTTTCCAAGTCTCAATCAACGCCCAGTCCAGCGTGGTAAGCAACAGCCCGCCGCCGCGCCGGCGCAGGAACTGTTCCTCAATTTCGGTGAAGTAGTTGAAGTAATTGAATTGATTATCCACGGCGGCTCAGCGGGCGGAACGCGGAGTGGAAGAAGCGCGCTCGCCGCCGGGTGTGGTTTTGGGCCGGGCCTTGGGCGAAGCTTCGGGCGCGGCCTTGGGTGCGAGTCCCGGGCGCGCGGCCACGTTGCGTTCCCAGATGATGCGCAGGCCTTCGAGGGTTAGAAAATCGTCGACCGTCTTGATGTACTTCGATCCGGTGCCGATCATCTGTCCCAGGCCGCCGGTGGCGATCATTTTCGTTTCTTTGCCCAACTCGCCGAGCAAGAGCTCGAGGATGCCATCGACCAGGCCGAGATAGCCGTAGTATAGCCCGGACTGCAGGCTGCCCACGGTGTTGGTGCCAATCACGCGCGCCGGCTTGCGGATCTCCACCCGGGGCAGGCGCGCGGTGCGCTGGAAAAGCGCGTCGGCGGAGATGCCGATGCCCGGGCAAATCACTCCGCCGAGATATTCACCCTTCGCGGAAACGCAGTCGAACGTGGTTGCGGTGCCGAAATCGACGATCACGCAGGGTCCGCCGTACTTTTCAAACGCAGCCACGGCGTTCACGATGCGGTCCGCGCCCACTTCGGCGGGATTGTCGTAATGCACGGGCATGCCGGTTTTCACCCCAGGCTCGATCAGAAGCGGCTTGGAATTGAAGTAGCGCTCACAGACCTGCCGCAGCACGGGATCGAGGGGCGGCACAACCGATGAAATCACGATGCCGTGAATTCCCGAGGCCTCCAGGCTGGCCATCGAAAATAAATTGCGGAACAGGACGCCGTACTCGTCGACCGTGCTGCCCTGCCGGGTCGCGACCCGCCAGTTGGCCACCAGGCGCTCGTAGCGTGGAGCCTTGTTGGTGTCGGCATCTCCATCGGGATGCACCTTCGCAGCCCGGGCAAAGACTCCGAGCACCGTATTCGTGTTACCGACATCGAGAACGAAAAGCATGATTGTCCGTTTTGGAGCAATTGGCAATTAGCAGTTAGCAACAGGCTGTTAGCCTCTGCGGGACGGTGAGGGCTGAATGCCAACTGCTAACTGCTTGTTTTATCCCTCTCTTACGGTCCCACTCAGGACGGTCCGCAATCCCTGCGCGGTCCGTATCTGCAGGAAACCGCGCTCATCGAGGCCTTCGGTCGTTCCTTCGATTCTTGAACCATTCTCCTCGACGCGAACCTGTTTCCCCCGCACCCACGACGATTGCTCGGCAAAGCGGCGCAGAATCGACTGGCGCGCGCCCGATGGTTCGAGCAACTGACGATATTCCCGGTCGAGCGATTTTAGCAAAGCCGCGGTCAGTTCCACTCGCGACCATTCGCTGCCGGTTGCCATACGCAGCGAGATCGCCTCGTCCTCCAGTTCTTGCGGAAAGCTTGCCTGGTTGACATTGATTCCGACTCCGACGACGACATAACGCACCCGTGTAGCTTCGGCGTTCATCTCCGTGAGAATGCCGCAGACTTTCTTGCCCGCGAGGAGCACATCATTCGGCCACTTCAAGTCGGCGCTCACGCGTGCGTCCACCTGCTCAATGGCTGCGCGCACCGCCAAACCAGCCGCCAGCGCCAGCACCAGCACTTCCGAAGGCGGCAGCGTGGGCCGCAGCACCACCGAGCAGTAAATCCCTGTTGAGTGCGCCGATTGCCAGGAGTGCGCCCCGCGCCCGCGTCCCGCGGTCTGCTCTTCCGCAAGAAACACGCTACCCTCTGGTGCGCCCTCCGCCGCAGCCGCCATCGCCTCAGTGTTGGTTGAGCCAGTCTTGTAATAGTGATGAAGCTGAGCGTTGAAGATGGTTCCGCGCAGCAACGGGGCCAGAATTTCGGGCAGCAGCAGATCTGGGACCGACCTCAGCCGATACCCCGTCGCCGGATGTCCCGCCACATCGACGCCGAGCCCGCGCAACTGCTGAATCAGCCGCCAGACTTCTGAGCGGTTCGACGAAATCTCCTGTGCGATCTTGGTCCCGCTCACCACGACCATCGCGTGCTCCATCAACAAACGCACGATGCGGCCCAGGCGAACGTCGGTGGGTTGTTCGTGGAGCGCGGGCAGTCCTGCGCGGCTCGGCCGAATTGTCGCAGCCTTCTTGATGCGGGAATTATGCGGGAGCGGTGGGAAAAGCACAAACGGAAGACCTTATATTTCTAAACCGGTACCACCCGCAGGCTCATATCGACCGCCTGGGGCGAGTGCGTCAGCAGGCCGATGGAAATGAAATCCACACCGGTCTCGGCGTAGGCGCGAACATTTTCGAGCCGGACTCCGCCCGAACACTCCAGCGGAATGCGGTGCTCCAACTTAGAACAACGCTCGACCGCGCGGCGCACGTCTTCCGGAGGCATGTTGTCCAGCAGAATTGCTTCGGCGCCATGGGCGAGCGCGTCTTCCAGTTCGTCCATGGTGCGCACCTCCACTTCGATGGGTTGCGAGCCACGGCGGTTGCGCACGGCGCGCTCCAGAACGGGCACGATTCCTCCAGCCAGTGCGATGTGGTTGCTCTTGATGAGCACTCCGTCAGAGAGATCGAGGCGGTGATTCTGCCCGCCGCCGCAGCGTACCGCGTACTTGTCGATCACGCGCAGGCCGGGAGCGGTCTTGCGAGTATCGAGAATGCGCGCCTTGGTGCCGGAGACCGCGTCGACGAACTTGCGGGTCAGCGTGGCGATTCCGCTCATGCGCTGCAGGAAGTTCAAGATCACGCGCTCGCACGAGAGAATCACCCGCGCATTGTGCCGGATCACGGCGACCGACTGGCCCTTGTGCAGGCGCACGCCGTCGAAGATTTCGGGATGCGTAGTGACCTCGTAATGAGATGTGACGGCGCCGTCGAGTGCCGCGTAGACATCTAGGATGCGCCCTACACAGCCGATGCCGGAGAGAATGCAATCCTGCTTGGCAAGAATGGTGGCCGACGCGCGCTGGTTGGGATCGATGCAGGCATAGCTGGTCGCGTCGCGCGTGGCCCGGTCTTCGAGCAGCGCGTTCTCCAGGATGGCGGTGATGCGTCGGCTATTAAAGTCCATAAAGCGGTCGCGAGTGGACAGTCCTAGATATTCGTTCCCACGGCGTTCAGTTCGTCGAGCTGGTTCTTTAGCTTTTGGCGCAGGCCAGTCAGTTCCTGTGCGCGGCGGCGCAACCCCTCGACTACTTTCTCGGGAGCTTTCGCCAGGAATTGCTCGTTGCCCAACTGCCGTTGATTGTTGGCGAACTCTTTTTCAATTTTATCCAGCTCTTTGGTCAGGCGCTCGCGCTCGGCGGTGACGTCGATCTTTCTTTCGTAGACGACATGAACATCGAAATGCGCGGTGCTGCGCGCGCCGGCACGCTTCGCGAGAGAGCCGTTTACAAACGTGATCTTGTCGACGTGCGCTAGCCGCTCGATCGCACCGCGATTCTGCTCGACCATGGCGCGAATTCTCGGGTCTTGCACAAAGACTTCGATCGGCACCTTTACTTTAGGCTCGACCTTCAACTCCGCGCGGACATTTCTCACGTTTACAATTAAGTCCTGAAGGATCGCCATCTCCGTCTCGGCGTTCAGATCGAATTGCTTCTCGTCGGGCTGCGGATAGGGCGCCAGCGCGATCGACTTCAGCGGCGGATGGCCTTCATACATCGCCTGCCAGATTTCTTCGGTGATGAAGGGCATGACCGGATGCAGCAAGCGCAGTGACGCGTCGAACAAATTGACCAGATTGGTGCATGCGAGGCTCGCTTGGGTTTTGTCAGCGCCTTCTTCAAAGTTGAGGCGGGGCTTGATCAGTTCGATAT
>JBAUVZ010000140.1:0-16344 GCA_049583505.1 Candidatus Sulfotelmatobacter sp. | reverse complement strand
GCTCATCCCATGTATCCGGTTCCAAAATTTCTTTGGCTGCGCAAACACCGGCCGGACATTTTTGCTTCCTCGGTTCGTTTCCTTAGTGTGATTGGTTATGTTCTTTCGCGATTAGGACTACCCGCTTACATCGATTATTCCCTGGCCTCCCGCTATCTGGCATTTGACATACGGCAGCGGTGCTGGTCCGAAGAAATTCTCGCCGCCACAGAAATAGATGCCGAATGTCTGCCCATTCCCGTACCTGCGGGAACGATTGCTGGAAAACTAGATGGAACCGCTGCCAACCAACTCGGTCTCTCGGCAGCAACGATTGTGGTGTTGGGGGGGCACGATCAACCCTGCGGCGCATTGGGAGTTGGCGCTATCGGTTCAGGGCGCGTGGCCGACTCGATGGGCACTTACGAATGTCTGTTGGCTGCCTCCGACCAGCCCGTCTTAACCGCTGCGGCGTTTGCGGCTTCTCTCAACTCTTATAGTCACGTGGTCCCAGACAAATTTGTCACGCTGGCGTATTTTCCATCGGGAATCATGATCAAGTGGTTCCACGATCTCTTGTATGGTGACAACCAAGGCGGAGATCCATCTTTGGCGGAGTCCATCCACTACGCGACACTGGAACGAGAAGCAGTGGCGGGCCCAACAGGTCTTTGCATTACTCCCAATCTAATCGGTACATGCAATCCTGACTTCAACCCACACACGCGCGGAATCATCTCCGGCTTGAGCGCGAATACAAGCCGCAGCCAGATCTACAAAGGCATCCTCGAAGGACTCGCCTGTGAAATGTCACAGATGGCTGACATTCTGGCAAACGCGGTGGGAGAGTTTCGGGACATCTACGTCACGGGCGGAGGCTCGCGTTCGGCTCTGGGGCTTCAATTGCGAGCAGCTTTATCAGGCCGGAAGCTGCATGTAATGGAGTGTCCGGAGGCGGTGTGTCTGGGCGGGGCCATACTCGCCGGAGTCGCATGCGGAGAATACAGCAGCTTGCGGGAGGCTGTGGAACTGATGGTCCGCGAGGTTTCTGCGGTATCACCCGACAATGCGATTGCGGCAGCCTACGCACAACAAGCCAAGAAATACCGCCACTTGCGCTCGGCGCTCGCAGCGAACCCAGGCGCTTACAATTCAAGCGGCCAACAGGAGGAACGGTGATCCAAGCCACAGTCGGATTCATAGTTTTCGGAGTTCACAAAGATGGTCTAAAAGACCCGATGGGTACGCCATTCATTGATGACGCATTGGTTCAGCGTGCCAAGAGTGCACTGGTTGCGGCGGGTCTGAAAGTTATTGAGCATGGCGTTGTTGTCGCCAGCAAAGAAGAGGCTCGGGCCGTACTCAAGAAGATGAAATGCGACGACGCGATCGATGCAGTCGTCTTATTCTCCGGGACGTGGGTTTGGGCGGCGCACATGGTGGGTGCTCTTCGCGATTACTGCGCGAGCGGCAAAGGCTTGCTTATATGGACGCACCCTGGCTCTCAGGGTTGGCGGCCCGTTGGCGGATTGGTGCTGCACGGAGGTTTGCTTGAAATCGGCATCCCGCACAAATTTGTATATGGGAGTCTCGAGGAACAAGACACTGTAGGCAAGATCGTTAGCTATGCCCGAGCTTCTCATCTGAAGAACTTTTTGAACATGTCGACCATCGGCACGTTTGGTGGCCGCGGGATGGGGCAAACTTGCGGCGCCGCCGATCCTTCGCAATGGATGAGAACGTTTGGCATCGATATAGACTCCCGTGATACTACGGAGCTGAAGCAAACTGCTGAGGGGATTACCGCAAGCGAGCTGAATGAACTTCAGCCGAGGCTGAAGCAGCTGTTTGGCAAGCTACCCGAGCGAAACGCGGTGACCGAGCGTTCGATGCGTTTGTATCTCGCTCTAAGAAAACTTGTAGCGAAGGAAAAGTTCGATTTCTACACGATTCAATCCTTTCCTGGTCTCGCCGGCGATTACGCTGCAACCTGCTTTGCTCAGAGCATGATGCTTGAGGATGGAGTCGGTACTTCCACGCTCGGCGATTTCAATACGGCTTTGACCGTTCTGCTGCTCACCAAACTGAGCAAGGAGAGGGTCTACTACGGGGATCTTCAGCACATTGACAAGAAGACAAAGGAAATCAAGATCATCGGGGATGGGGCTTGTCCGCCTTCATTAGCGGGCAAGGTGGGTCCGGCGGGTTTCTCTGAACACGGCATCCCCACTGAAGGAGAAGCAGGCGGCCTCTCTGTAAAGCTGATCTGCAAAGTGGGAGAAGGAGTATTGGCCCGACTCGGCCGAGTGAAAGGTGAGTTTCAAATGGTTATTACTCGAGCCAGCATTTTCGAGCCCGCACCTGATCAGGCAGAAAAACGGCTCAACGAATGCGGCATCCCATTTTGGCCCCACGGTTTTGTGACCGCGCATTGTGACATCGACGTCTTGCTTCAGCACTGGACCAATGAATATGCATGCCTGGGCTACGGCGAAGAGCTATATCCGGCTCTAGTTGATTTCTGCGAGATCACGGGAATCAAGGCAATCCTTCCGTGAATCCAGAGGGGCGAAATTCCCGCAGGACTTCTCTCCAGGCCCATTCAGTCAAGAGGCTTGTCTTCTGGGGTGGGGACCTTTCGCCTTGCAAGGCGACCACTCCCCCGGAGCTGAAAAGCGGTCATGAATAAACAAAATGATTGACAAACGAGCACCTAATCGGTGATCGTTGCCTTTCAACCCCAAATACGAAAGACCAGTAAATAAAAGGAAATAGAACGCAAGCATCTTCGGAAGTGTCAGGAGGCGGTGGACCATGAAAAGAACTTATCGGAACTTATTGCCATTTGTCCTTGCCGTAATGTTGGTCGCCATGGCCGCGCCGCCCGCCGCAGTTGGCCAGAAAGATAGCGGTGGAGTCGCGGGTATTGTCCGTGATCCCGCAGGAGCCGTAGTTCCCGGCGCAAAGATCAGCGTCAAGGATGTTGATCGTGGCACCGAGACCGTGGTCACAACCAGCGCGCAAGGAGAGTACGTTGCGAGCCCGCTCAAAATTGGACGCTACAGTGTCACCGCCGAGAAAGCAGGCTTCAAGAAAACCATCGTAGGACCGATCACGGTGAATATCCAGGAGCACCCCGAGGTCGACATTACGCTGACGGTCGGCAGCATCCATGAGGTCATGACAATCACATCAGAGGGGCCACAACTGCAAACGGAAACCTCAGAACTCGGAGATGTGGTGAACGGCCAGGAGGCTACGACACTTCCACTGAACGGCCGAAACTTTGCGCAATTGGCGCTGCAGAGCGCGGGAGTAGCTCCCGCCGAACCCGGTTCGCGAATTAACGCCAGCTATGGATTCAGCGCGGGTGGAGCGCGGTCGGAACAGAACAACTTCTTGCTGGATGGAATCGATAACAACTCAAACCTGGCCGATCTGCTCAATGAGACTGCCTTCGTCATCCAGCCTTCGGTGGACGCCATTGCCGAGTTCAAACTGCAAACCAACTCATACAGTGCGGAGTTCGGACGGGGGAACGGAGCGATTCTGAATGCGGTAATCAAGTCGGGAACGAACGGCTTCCATGGAGACCTGTACGAATTCATCAGGAACGAGAAACTCGACGCGCGCAACGCATTTGATGAATTTGGCCGTCAGCCTTACAAGCAGAATCAGTTCGGTGGAACGTTGGGCGGACCGATCATCAAGAACCGCACTTTCTTTTTTGGCGACTACGAGGGATTGCGTATCCGGCAGGCAACGCCCTTCTTGGAATTGATTCCCACACCGGCGATAATCGGCGGAAATTTTTCCAGCTTCCTCGACACTTCTATTCCGACGGGTGTCGATGACTGCAATGGCAAGCCCACTTATGCCGGTGAAATATTCAACACGCGTCTTACGCAGGCTCTGGCTTCAAGTCCTACTGGTCTTTGCGGCGTCCCGATCGGCGGCTACGGCAGCAATGGCCTTCCGACCAATATATTTCCGACTGGTCTGATTGATCCGCTGGCAGCCCGCCTCTCAACGAATTGGCCAATTCCGAATGCCAACATTGGAGGTCTCAACTTTCTTTCGGATCCTCACCGTCAGGAAAGCCGCAATAACTTCGACGTCCGCATCGATCACAAAATCAGCGACAAGGACAATACTTTCGGACGATTCAGTTACGAAAACCAGCCCAGTTTCATTCCTCCGCCTTTCAACAATCTGCTGGACGGCGGAGGGTTCTTCGACGGTGTTGAGGACAATTCTTACCGCAGCCTGGCCCTAAGCGAAGTACATCTCTTTAAACCTACCGTGATCAATGAATTCCGATTCGGTTACAACCGGATCAATACACACCGATTTCAACTTAACGCCAACCAGAACATCAGTGCTCAACTGGACTTTCCCAACGTCCCTTACGGCCCGGACAACGGTGGCTTGCCGAACATCACCTTCGGCGACGGCACGGCTGGAATTGGAAGCTCCGAATACCTGCCTTCGATTGAGAAACAGAACAGTTTTGTTTTCACCGACAACCTGACCTGGATTCGGGGACACCACTCGCTGAAGTTCGGCAGCGAAGTTCGTATAGAACAGTTCACGATCTTCCAGCCGGCGGCATCGCGCGGTGGTCTGACCTTTGGCAACGACTTCACCGACAACCCCGCCGCGCCGGGAACCGGCGGCAGTTCCTTCGCGACCATGTTGCTGGGCGTTGCCGACGGTGGCGTAATTACGAGCCTGCACAACATTGACTATCGCCGGCAAATCTACGCCGGTTTCGCACAGGACGACTGGAAGGCCAATGACCGCCTGACCGTCAATGTGGGCATGCGCTATGAGGTCTTCAGCACGGTCAAGGAACATGACAACGAGGAGGGGACTTTTGTTCTCGGCTCCGCCTCCATGCTTGTTCCGGACGGACAAAATGAAGCACTCACGTCCACGCTCGGAGCCAGCATACCCATCATCCACGGCTCCCGCGGACTGATCCCTCCGGACCTGTATAATTTTGCGCCCCGCATTGGCTTCGCTTTCCGACCCATGGACAAGTTCGTGGTACGCGCTGGCTACGGGATTTTCTACGGCGGGCAGGAGAATGGGCCTTACTCCAATCCCAGTCCCGGGTTCAACCCTCCGTTCTTCTCTGCCGAGTCATTCTCGACGCCATGCGGGGGTCTGGCTGCCGATCCGGTCTCCGCTCCCGGGAGCAATCTCAATTGCTCCGTGCCACAGCTGAATACCGTGCCTACCGGTGGCCCCAGCAACTCGAACACGTTGGCAAACGGATTTCCAGCGAATGCGCTCTCCAACCCCAACTCTCCGGAGCTTTATTCCATCCAGCCCAACCTGCGGATTCCCTTTAACCAGCAGTGGCACTTTGGCTGGCAATATCAAATGCCGGGCGACACGGTACTGGATGTTTCCTACGCCGGCTCGCATGGCCAGAGACTCTATGGTTTTTATAACGGCAATGAGGCGGTTCCGGACGCGAACCAGTCTGCGCCGACCGCACCCAGGCGGCCGGTTCACAAGCCTTTTCCGGGCGCGCCTGGCCCCTGCGACCTGGCGCAGAATGCTCTGGGCGCATTTGTTGACGCCTCCAATTGCGATCCGGTGTTTAATGTACCCATCGCGACATTTCGCTCCAACGACGTCTCCAACTACAACTCTCTGCAGGTTCGTTTCGAGAAACGTCCCACTCACGGCCTGCAATTCCAGCTGGCCTACACCTGGAGCCACGCCCTCGATGACGCTTCCAGCGCCAGCCTGGGATCGCAGAATCAGGGCGATTTCCGCTTCCAAAACGATCCCCTACTGGAGTACGGGAACGCGGATTTTGATGTGCGTCAACGATTCGTTTTGAGCTACTCCTATGACCTGCCCTTCGGGAAAAACAAGGCCTTCGGGGGAAACGCTTCCGGCGTGTGGAATCAGATCATCGGCAACTGGCAGGTTGCGGGCATCACGCTCGCATCCACGGGAAATTGGTACACCCCCACCGACACTTCTACCAATCTCTCCAACTCTGATGGTGGCGGCGAGGTCGCCAGCGCATCGCGGCCCAATGTGGTGGGAAACCCAAACGCACACCCATGTGTGCAGGGAACACTGTTTAACACTTGCGCCTTCGCCACCAATACCATCCTGGGATCGTTCGGCAACGCGGGTCGAAACATCATTCAGGGGCCGGGCGTCCAGAACTGGGATATTTCTTTGTTAAAGGTGATCCCCATCAGCGAGCAAAAGCACCTCGAGTTCCGGGCAGAATTCTTCAATGCTTTCAATCACTACGATCCGGAGTTCAGTAATCCCGGTAACTTTAGTGATTCAAATATCGCTACCCAGCACGGGTTGGATGAAACAGCGGCGGATACCGGGTGCACGAACGGCAGCCCAAATTCCAATTGCGCGTTCGGCTTCGCCCAAGCGGCGCACGACCCTAGGTTTATCCAGTTTGCTTTGAAGTTCTATTTCTGAAACCCAACTCCCCGCGGAGCCAATCCTTGAGTCGGCAGATGACTTCGTTTGCCTTGTGGGCAGGGGATTCCCTGGCAGAGCCGAGAGACGGCAATCACAGCAGTTCTGCCTTGATGGAAGGAGCTTTGAATATGATGAGTTTGGCACGAACGATCGCTCAGCTCGTATTAGTTCTCTCGATCACCGCATCTTGCGCGGCTCAAGCACCACCTTCCGCGTCCGCTCAAGCAAAATCCGCCGATGACGAAGGGGTTCTCCGTGCGTTCGCAGCGATCCATCCCATTGATGTCCACGTTCATGTCTTCAAGACCGATCCCGCATTTCAGAACATGCTCGAACGGCTTAACCTGAAGCTGATGGATATCCTCGTGATGGACGACTCGAACCCCCATCGCAAGCAATTGCAGTCGCAGATCGACGATGCACAGGCACTGGTGCGGTCCAGCGCTGGTCACGTTGCCCTGTGTACGACCTTCGACCCTTACAGGTTTGACGGTGCCTCGTTCAGTGCCGATGCCATCAAGCAGATTGACCGCGACTTCGCACAGGGAGCAGTCGCGGTCAAGATCTGGAAGAACATTGGAATGGAAATCAAGGATAGTCGTGGCCAATACGTCATGGCCGATGATCCGAAGTTCGAACCGATCTACAAAGACATGGCCGCCCATGGCAAAACGCTTATGACGCACCAAGCCGAACCCGATGTGGCCTGGGGGCCACCCGATGCTGCCGATCCCTCGTGGTCCTATTACCAGGAGAATCCGCAATGGTACGTCGCCAACCGGCCGGGGTTCCCGTCAAAGCAAACGATTCTCGAAGCGCGCGATCATGTGCTCGCTAACAACCCCGACCTGCGCATGGTAGGTGTCCATCTGGGCAGCATGGAGCGAAATCTCGACAACATCGCCAGCCACTTGGACAAGTATCCGAATTTTGCCATCGACACCGCGGCGAGAATGGAATACCTCATGCTGATGCCGCCGGAAAAAGTGAGCGCATTTCTGATCAAGTATCAGGACCGCGTGCTGTACGGCACCGATCTCGACTTACACGCAGATGCCAACCTCCCGGATGCGCTGACCGAATGGCAGTCCACTTACGCGCGTGACTGGAAATTCCTGGCAACCAGCCAGACTCTTACCGTGGAGGGCAAGCAGGTGCATGGATTGAACCTGCCTCAGCCGGTCGTCCAGAAGATCTTTCGCAGCAATGCCGTTCGCTGGATTCCAGGATTGTGATGGAGAATCCATTTCGAAGGCTACGAAAGACGGAGCGTCTATTTCGTGACGCTCATTAAAGAATGCAGCTATCGGTTCGTGGAAGAGGCACCAAGGATTTCGGGCGGGTCAAAGAAACACTGATGCCAAAGAGCCGCGTCCGACAACTTGCCCGCCTTCCACTGCTGCAGCGTCGGGAACGCCGCCGCAATCATCCCGCCATCAACCGAATCGAAGATCACAACGATCCCTGACAGTTCCTGCGGCTTCTGCGCCAGTTCCGCATAGTCCTTGTCGAGCACTGACTTCGCGAACTCCAGCCTAAGCTGAGGCCCCGGATCCTTCTCCGTTTCGTTTATCTTTTCTACCGAAACGATTCTTACGCTTTTTCCCCGGAGGGGCGCCCAATCTCCCGGGAAAGGCGCCGTTTCCTCTCGCGTCACATGAAACAACTCCGCGGCAACCGGGACGGCCGCGGGATTTTTTGGGGCATCGCTGTACGGAACGCTGTCAGGCATTTCCAGGTTGTTGCGCCAGATCCATCCCCGCGACAAGCCGGAAATGCGCACGTGTACCCAATCCGGAGTGAAATCCAGCATCTCGAACTCATCGTGTGCGCTGGCCAGAAACAAGGTCTTGGCCGTCAAACTCGCACTCGACACCACAGGCGTTCCGGTCTTCTTTACCGCGACAAGATTCTTGGGATGCGCCTGGTTCTTCAGAATCTCTTCCAGGCTCGCCGCCTCGGCTTGCAGGCTGTCTTGGTCTTTGTCGGCAAGCTTTTTCTGCCCCGGCTGGCTTTCCGATTTTTCTTGGTCCGCGAGGCTTTGGGCCAGGGACGACGAAAGACCGCCGCTGGTCTCGGGAATTCTGGGCACTGGCGCTGAAATGGTAGGTTCCGACGCGTCCGGCGTCACCGCTGCCCCCGCAGAAGCCCTTGCCGACGGGGCACTCGCCGGAGGACTCGCGCCAAGTTGTTGTCCCTTGCTGGCCAGTTGATCCGCCAGTTGATCCAGCAGATCAGTTTCCAGGCGGCCATTCGACGTCAACACCTGATATCCAGACCGGGCAGCGACCGGATCCGCGTACCAGGCCGTAACCTGCACGCTGACCCGCACAATCGATCCACCAGAAGGTGCCGCGGTGACCTGGAATTTGGACTGGTAGTAGCCGCGCTGGTACCGGTCCAGGGGATGATCCGAAGTCGCGAAACCATCGAGCACCGGAAGGCGTCCCGCCATGGCCGCCTGCATTCCCTGCAGCACTTTTTCCACCTTGGCCTTGGGCTCCGGGAAAGCCCGCTCGAATCCGTTGCCTTGTGCATGGCTCCATTGCACGCAACAAGAAACGGCGGCAACCCCGAACAGTGCTAGAGAGAAAGCTCGGCCGAATCCTGCCGCACCAGCCTTCATGGCTGCTCCAACTGGTCGCGCATGATCCATCCATGCTGGCCTTCGTGCGTCTCAATGCCGTACCAATACGGTGTGGAAATCAGAATGAGGACTTCCGTTCCAGTGGTCAGGGATTGCAGCGTACTCGAAGTGTGGAAAGGTGCCGTCTTGAGCGGCGCGCCCGGCGCCTTCACCAGCCGCTCGACCTGCTTGCGAAGATCCTTGACGTGCTCTTCCAGACTTTGGCCGGTCAAGCTCCGCCCAAGCACGCTTTGACTCGACAAGGCTTGACTCGGTGAGGTTTGATTCGACGACAGGCCTTCGTCCGAGGACTGCGTAGCCGCAGAAGCTGGGCCGGCATCTTCTTGACTCTCAGTGGCCTGACCCAGGGCCTTTGACGAGGATCGAGGGGGGTCCGATTGCATCGGCCACGCCCCTCCGTCAGCTTGCTTGGCAAAGCTCTGCTTCTCAGCCACTCGTTCCTGGCGCTGCCGGACGGCTTCGACGTTCTGCTTCTTCATCAGCTCGATGGCTTCAACGTGCTCCCGGATGTCGTTGTACTCAGCGGCCTCGACCGACCCGTCCGATTGATGCACGATATGGCGGTAATCTTCTTTAAAAAGTGCGTCAATGCGCAGAACTGTGTTCTTCTCGCCCTGCGCTTGCACCACATAGCGCACAACCAGGGTTCCGGAGTCGCTGCTGTCCTTGAAGTTACGCGGGTCGAGCGCCTGCTCACGAACTTTGTAGAAGACTTTTCCTCCCTCGGTCCACGCGGGAAATACGCGCGACGACGTGGCGGCTTTCGCGCCGCCGACGAACTCGTCCTTGTTGTATTCTTTGGTTCCCCGGATCACACCGTTCTGCGCCACGTCTTCAACCACCTGCTCCACTTCGCTCGCTGGCAAGGGAACGCTGACGATGAGACCTTCGCCGTAGGCCAATTTGTCTTTGCCGCGCCCATCGAGCGGAAATGCCGCCGCGATAAGCAGCAGTAGCAGGGGGAACGATACGGCGGTGGCACACCCCAGTACGGCAACGGACCAGCAGCACCGAGCGTCGCCAGCCTCTCGGATCGCACCGTTCCCGGACCTATCCCTGGCGGAAGCCAGCACCCGGCTTCGATCACCCCTCCACCAACCCACTGCAACCTCCGTTTCCAGACTCCACAGAGTCTCGTACTCTCGGCATAAGGCTGTCAACTCGGTGGGGCAGGATTGATTCGCCGGCACCGGGAGACCCGCCCTATAGTTGACATTGTAAAAAAAATGTAAAAACATCTTGAACTTTTTCTTTCGACCGTAGTAGGATTTCGCTCCGGTAAGGTGGTAGAACCTTTGCAGACGTTCTACCACGGGGCGGAATGCGACGGGGTTCGCATTTGCAGCCCGCGTTCCGAGCATTTGCGTTCTGTGGGATTTCGCTTTCTAACAAAACAATTCTGGTTCAATCTTTGCCGAGGAGTCCGGCCATGCACGTTTTGAGTCGTTCCCATCTTCGCAAAGTATTCCACTCTGCGACCTCGTTGTTTTCCCTGGCTCTGGTTCTTGCGTCCGTGGTCCTCGCTTGCGGTGAGCCCGCGAACGCGCTGCCGGCTTTCGCCAGAAAGTATGGGCTGCGCTGCTCGGCCTGTCACGAATCTTGGCCAATGCTCAACTACTTTGGCCAAAAGTTCAAAGACAACGGCTACCAGCTGATGAATGATCGCGACGCCCCGATCTGGCAGAACCCTTCGTATTGGCCCGTAGTGTTCCGCATCACGCCGATCTGGCACCGTGTCAGCACCGGCAAGGTTGAAGTGGACACGTACTCTTCGGTGGGCGGAGTCCCCACAGCCACTGGTTCTGCCATCCAACGCATCTCGAGTTCCGGCTTTGACCTGAGCGGGCTGGACTTCCATACCGGCGGCACTCTGGAGAAAAACATCTCCTTCTATCTGCTTCCGTCCTCCGACCCTACCGGTGCTTTTCACTTTGAGCAGGTCTTTGTGCGCTTCGATAACATCGCTCACAGCTCCTGGCTCAATGTAAAGATGGGTCGATTCGAACTCGACAACCTGCTTTCTGAAAAGCGCATCCTGACGCTGACCGGTAACGGTGGTATTTATCAGACTTATCACTTCATCCCGCAAGGCGACGGGAACATCTTTGGGCAGATCGGGGACAACCAGCTCGGCATCGAGTACTTAGGACACTCGGTGGACGACCGAACGCGCATTTCCGCTTCTCTTGTCAGCTCCAGTGACGGCAACGTTAACCTGAGTACCACAGCCAACGCCTACACCGGATTTTTTGCCGCCAGTCAGGCTTTCGATACGGGCAGGCTGGGGGTGCAACGCGTCGGGTTCTACGCCATGGTCGGAGAAGCGTCAACCTACTACCTAACCGCGGGCGGGATTCCCATCCTTGGTTCCGGAATTGGCAACAAGAGTTTCAGCCGCGAGGGTTTCGTCGGGCAGTTCTACTTCGGTCCGCACGTCGGTCTTACGGTTGTGACTCAGCATGGCTCGGATGACGCGTGGTTCGGTCAGGGTTATGGAAATGCAGAAGCCACAGACGGCAATGGAGGCACAACCTGCACCGCCGCTCCCTGCCCTCCGAACAACGTGCCGGGAACTACTCTCCCGGCGGGATCGCAGGCGCCCAGCTGGAACGGCGCTACCTTCGAGGGTCACTACATCTATAGTCCGCAGCTGATCTTCATCGGGAGGTATGAGGTAGAGAAAATGTCGCAACAGGCCAACGGGTCGGGATATGGCGCGACCACGTTGGGAGCTAATGGATTCACAGGCCCCATGCCTTCCAACCTGGGCAATATTTCAACCTACACCATCGGCTTCCGCTACAACCCATTCATGACCAGCCGCGCCGGTTTAGCCTGGCACAACGAGTACAACTGGCTGCACCAGGACGGTACCGGTCCGGCAAATCTTACGACCGGAGCGCTTACCAATATCAACACCAGCGAAATACTGATGGGACTCGACTTCGACTTCTAGAGAGGGATAGACATGCCGACAAGAATGGGGAAGTGGTCGCTTTTCCTGGGCGCAGTTGCGGTCTTGGCGCTCCCACAAGCTTCGTGGGCGCAGCTCTCGACATACGACATACAAACGCGTATCGGCGCGGAAAGCCACGTCGGAAGTGTTACTGGCCATGCCAAGGATGCTGCCTCTGACTACCGGCGCTATTGCGTGGGTTGCCACGGCGAGCTCGGAGACGGGAACGGCGAAAACGCTGCTTGGTTCGACACCCCTATGTACCAAAAGCCACGCGACTTCCAATTGGGCATCTTCAAGTGCCGCTCCACTCCGACCGGAACCTTGCCCACAGACCAGGATCTGTTCGACGCCATCACCCGCGGCTTCGACCGGTCCAACATGCCCCAATGGAACACGTTCAGCAAGCAGCAGCGCGCCGACCTCGTTGCCTGGGTGAAGCACTTCTCTCCCCGCTGGAAAAACGAAAAGCCTGGAACTCCCATCACCATTCCTCCCGAACCGGAAGTCACTGCCGAGCGCATCAAAGCCGGTCGCGACGTGTTCGCCCGGGTGCAGTGCTGGAAGTGCCACGGCGTTCAGGGTATGGCCAACGGTCCGTCGGCCTCAACCCTTCAAGATGACCTCGGCCGCACCATCGCGCCCTTTAACTTTACCGATGGTACCCGCCCAAAATGCGGCGACACCGATCAGGATATTTACCGGATTTTCATGACCGGCCTGGACGGCACTCCCATGCCTTCCTTTGCTGACAACATCAAGCCCGATGAGGCCTGGGACTTGGTTTTCTATCTGCGAACCTTTATGGCTCAGAAGAGCAAAGAAAAGGAAATGGCGAAACAGCTCGCTCTGAAGCCGGTTGATCCCAATGCCCCGGTGGCGCAACAATAGGGGTTGAGCAGGCGTAGCCACCAGGCTCAGTTTGTTTTTGAGGAGAGTCTTTCCATGAGGAATCGATACAATTTCGCGGTTGTACTATCGCTAATAGTTTTGGTCAGCTGCGCGGCGTTGATTTTGAGTCAGAACGTCAACGCGGCAGGTGAAGGCAAGATTACCGGCACGGTCAAACTCGACGGCGCGGCTCCGCACATGAAGGGCATCGACATGTCGAAAGACCCTTACTGTTCCAAAGCCCACGCCACCGATCCCGGTCACCTCGAGACTTACGTGGTTGGCGCAAACGGAGGAGTGGAGAATGTGGTTCTGTACATCTCCGACTGGAGCGGGAGCGCCCAGACATCAACGACAGTCCCTGTATTCGATCAAAAAAACTGTATGTACACGCCACACGTGTTGGCGATGGATGTGGGCCAGACCTTCAAAGTGGTTACCAGTGATGCGACGGCTCACAACATTCACCCCAACCCCAACCCGATGACCGGCAACATTCCCTGGAATCAGTCCCAGCCCCCGGGAGCGCCTCCGGTCGAGAAGAGCTGGAAAGCTCCGGAGATGATCGAAGTAAAGTGCAACATTCATCCCTGGATGCACGGTTGGTTCGCTGTGGTCAAAGGGCCTTATGCTACTACCGATGCCAATGGCTCCTACACCATCAACAATGTGCCGCCAGGAAGCTACACCGTAACGGCGTGGCAGGAGGCCGCCGGCACCCAAACCCAGAAAGTGACAGTGGCTGCCGGCGCCGCTGCAACTGCAGATTTCACCTTTAAGGCGAAGTGAGCAAGTGCGGTTGGGGCGATGATGGACGCAGGTAGAACCCGCCCTCCCCAGGCGGCGCGGATATTGACTTGACAAATCGTCACGCTCGGAGCAGAGTTCTGCACCAGAAAGATTGGTCAGCCCAGATGGCGCGCCTAGCTTGGCTTTCAGCCAGCTGACGGTAGACGAGCTTTATCGCCACATAAGGCTGGGAAGGGGAGGAATATGGAAACTACAATTGGAGTCTTTTCTTCACGCGATGACGCGGAGGGAGCGGTCAAGGAGCTACTGCAGCGAGGTGTCCCGGAAGAGTCCATCGTTTTCCTGACTCGGTCAGAAGGCGAGGCCAAAAACATCGCGAAGGAGCTCGGCACATTTGTGGGAGGCTTCGTTGGGGGAGCTGCGGGGATGACGACCGGGTTGGTGGCTGCATCGCTGCTTCTTCCCGGGATCGGGACCGTGTTCGCGCTAGGGATCGGCGCCGCCGCACTGCTCACCGGCGCAGGTGCGGGCGCAGGTGCGGGTTCCGCCCTCGGCTCGGGGGCATCACACGACGCGCACGCGCCCAAGCCGACAGCGGTCGAAGATTGCTCTGAAGACATAGCATTCTTCCGGGAAGTGCTCAAGGAAGGGCGTTCGCTGATCGTGGTGCGCACGGAATCACAGGAACTCGCGAGAGCGGCGTGCACAATTCTTGACCGCCGGGGACTCGGAATGCAGGGATCGACCCCCGTCAAGATGCAAACCGCCATCCGAACGATAGGCGGAGTGACAATCCTCGACATCAGCGGAAGAATTACGCTGGGTGAGGGAAACATCATGCTCCGCGAGATTGTTCGAGATCTGTCAGAAAAGGGACAGAAGGCGATCGTGTTGAATCTGGGCGAGGTTAACTACATAGACAGTTCTGGCGTCGGGGAATTAGTCAAGGCTCACACCACGATTCGGAACCAGGGTGGGCAACTGAAACTCAGCAATTTGACCAAGCGAGTCCATGACTTGCTCCAGATGACCCGGCTGTCCTCCGTTTTCGATATTCAGAAGGACGAGGCTAGCGCGATCGAGTCCTTCGGCCGGTCGCCGGCAGCAGCTTAGCGTCATTAGTTTATCAGTGATTTTTCTCGAAGCATCTCGGCCAGCGTTGCTGGCCAGGCTTGGGCACTTTACTGTCCTCCGCGGGGAGGACTAGTAATCGAAACAGACTCATGAATCCGGGCTGAAGCCGGCCAAGGTGAGGACATCATGGCGAAACTCTTTGCGGTCACCATCTTCGTAATCGCGATTCTTTCGGCGATTCCCATCGTGATGCACATGTGGCCGATGCCACAGGACATCTCCACCCACGGCCATCTGATCGATGAGCAGTATGCCGATACCATGGCCGAGGCGGGTATTTCGTTCCTGGCTTCTCAGCTTCTGCTGGCCTTCTTCATCTGGAAGTTCTCCAATCCCAAGCCCGGTGACAAGGTTAAGAAGTTCCCAGGGGGCGCCGCGGGATTAGTAATCGCCGCCTTCCTGCTGGTAGGCACGGAGTGTTTGGCCTTGGGTGTATTCGGCGTAAAGGCCTGGGCCAGCGTCTATTTCACCCCACCCGCGGCGAATGCGCTGCCCATTCAGGTGCAGGCAGGACAGTTCGCATTTTATTTCCGCTACCCCGGCCCGGACGGAACCTTCGGGCCGCTCCACGCTGACAAGATCAGTGAGGCCAACGCCAACTTCTTCGGCCTGGATACCACCAACGACCAGGATTCCAAAGACGACATCGTAACCGCGGAGATGGCCATTCCCGTGAACCGCGAGATTCACCTGCTGATGCATTCGAAAGACGTGGGACACTCCTTCTACGTCCCGGAATTGCGCGTTCATCAGGATTTCGTCCCCGGATTGGACGTCTCGGTTCATTTCACGGCAACCAAAGTCGGAAAGTATGAAATCGTCTGCACCCAGCTTTGCGGCCTCGGGCATTACAACATGAAAGCCTATCTCGAGGTGAAGTCTCAGGAAGATTACGATACTTGGATTAAACAGCAGGCGGCACTGCAGTAGCCGTCATCTGCGCAGGATCTGGACAAAACATCTCGTTTGAGGTGAGCACAATGCACGACATGTCCGCACCAGCGGCACACGCACATGGAGCCCCGACCAGCTTCATCCGGAAGCACGTCTTCAGCACCGACCACAAAGTCATTGGCAAGCAGTATTATGCGCTGGCCTTGGTCGCCGCGCTGTTCGGAATGTTCCTTTCGTGGCTCATGCGCCTCCATCTCGGATTCGGCAGCTGGGCAATTCCCGGGCTGCACTTGCTCTCGAAAACCGGCGCGCCGGGTGACGTAATGACGCCGGAGTATTACCTGCAACTGATGACCATGCACGGCACCATCATGGTCTTTTTCGTGCTCACCACCGCCCCCTTCGCCGCATTCGGCAATTTCTTCCTGCCCATCCAGACGGGTGCCGAAGACATGCCCTTCCCGCATTTCAACATGATGTCGTTCTGGGTCACGTTCGCAGCCTTCTTGCCTATCGTTGCCTCGTTTTTTGTCAGTGATGGGCCCACCCTGGGTGGCTGGACGCAGTACGCCCCACTGAGCGCGATTGGTCCCGCTGGCGGTCCCGGCGAGGGTTGGGG
>JBAUVZ010000139.1:0-2466 GCA_049583505.1 Candidatus Sulfotelmatobacter sp. | reverse complement strand
CGCGGGCGAAGTTTTTCTCGAGCGGAGCGGACGACGGAGGCTGCGATTCGTTCCACTCGCGGTTATCTTTTGGCGTGGGATGGATGTTGTGCGTGGTCTGATCGTCATTCTTGATCTCAACCGTCTGCCCTGCCATCACGCCCAGCACGTGGGGATGATACTTGCAGCCGCTCTGGTCGAGGACGACCGCGTCTTTAGGCACGTCGAAGGTGCGGGTGCCGAGTCCATCTTTTACATAGACGAAGACGTTAGCGAGATCGCCGTTCGCTACTACAACGTTCTCGGCTTCGTTCATGCCTTTGCAGGCGGGATCCTGGCTCATGTCGATCTTGCCGGCCTTCGGTGCGGAGCCATCAAACTTGACGGTGCCATTCACCGTGGCCACGGTTGCAGGGTCAATTGGCGCGGCTGCGGGAGCCATTGCCGGTTGCCCTGATGACATGGTATTGGCGGGCTGTTCCTCTTTCTTGGTGCAAGCGACTGTCAGCAGCAAAACACACAATGCCAGCACGCTGACCGATGTGATCCAAATGGTTTTCTTATTCATGATGTCCTTCTTTCTTTAGCAGTTGAGAAACCAAAAAATCCATTCCAAGCGGCCATTTTACCGCGAACCGCCGCTTGCCGCTGCGTGCGATTCCATAAGCGCCTGCTTGCGATCGCTCTTTTGCTGTACCGCGGCCTTCGCATGCGGCATCGACGCTGCCACCCTCCGCTGCTCTTCCGGCGTTAGCTGGAAAATGTAGTCCGTCAACAACTTCCTATGATCTCCTCCATAACCCTGGAACGACGGCGGCGTCGGTCCGGCAAACACCCACTGATTATTCTGCTGCCTGAAAAGGCCCGACGGCATTGAGGTTCCGGGGCTGACGGCCTGCGGGTCGGTGATCCAGCGCTCGACCCAGTCCGGCTTTAGGCGCTCCTTTGCCAACAGGAAGTTGGGCGCGGTGGCGATCTTGTCATGCGTGGGATCGCCGGTGGCATGGCACTTGAGGCAAGGAGCCGCGGTGCTCGAGAACAGGCTGCGCGCCATGTCCGTTTCTTTGGTGGTGAGCACTGGCACCTGCTCAGGGATGTAAGGCATTGGCTGCTGTGATAGCGCCTGGAAGAAGCGCACCAGCTTCCTCAGTTCGTTGTCGGAGAAAGAGAACGTCGGCATGCGCACTTTCAAGTAAGGACGAACGCCGTTGCGGTTCTCGTCGGTGGTGCTCAACGCGGGATTCGACAAGAACCTGCGCAGCCACTCGGGGTCGACGCGAGCACCTTCCGTTAGGAGTTTCGGTGGCAACTGCTCCTGCGCGTCCTGATACTGCTTCAATCCCATCAGAATGGTTTGCTGGCCAGGGATGAACTGATGGCAACCCATGCAGTTGTATTTCTTGATGATCCACCAGCCCTCCTGAATGTCATGCCGCGCGTCGCCCGGCTTGTATTGATAGCTCGCGGGCAGGGAAGTCTCCTCGCTTCCCATCAGGAAAGTTGTCAGGTCAAGCACCTGTTCTTTAGTCAGGTGCAGGTTAGGCATGCGGAGGGCTTCAGTTTCGCCCTTGACCATGCCTTGATCGAAAACGTTGGGCTCGGCAAGTTTGTGTTCGAAAAATCCCTTGTGGTCGTACCAGGGTTCTTTGGCCGGACCATCGGGCAAGCGCGCGAGGTCGTCTTTGTCCTTGATCGGCTCGGCATCTTTGCCGCCGCGCTGGGCTACCGTGGTGAACAGCGCAAAGTCGAGACGCTCGATGGGCTTACTGCCTTCGTAAGTGAGTTCGGTGCCGATGCGGCCTTCGTCTTCGAAGCCCGCGATTTCATGGCAGCCGGAGCAGCCGAAATGACGGACCCACTTCTTGCCCTCGGCCTTCAGGTTCGCGTCATCCATGAACGGGGCATCCGCGTAGGAGGACGGCTCTTGCTTTTTCTGCGTCATCAGATACGTTGCGATGTCTTCGGCATCTTCCGGAGACAGGCGCAGGCTGGGCATGACCGTCATGTTCTGCACTTGCAATTCGTGGCCGTCGTTGGGGCACCGGCTATGTTCAAGGTCGAATTCGTAAGGAAGGCCCTTCTCGGCGTAGTCTTCGGGGCCGATATCTTTCTTTTCGTACGGGCAATAGGGGCGGGTGCGCTGGCGCGCGTTGTGAATCCAGCGAACCAGGTAATCGTAATTCGCTTTCTCGCCGACGCGGGTCAGGTTCGCGGCAAACGTCCCGCCCTGCATTCGGTCGCCTTCGCCGATGGAGTGGCAGGCCAGACATCCTCGCGTTTCGAACAGTTCTTTTCCGTGCGCGGTGTTGCCGGGTTTGTGCTTGGGAAGCGGGTCGGTGAATCCCGACTGCCAGATATAAGCCGAAATCGCCTGAATCTGATGATCGTTCAAGCGGAAGTTCGGCATCTTGGTGGTCGGGCGGAAATCCGAGGGCTTCTTCAGCCACACCGGAATCCAATTCTTGTTCAGCTTCAGCCGAATATCTT
>JBAUVZ010000138.1:0-3021 GCA_049583505.1 Candidatus Sulfotelmatobacter sp. | reverse complement strand
GCAAACCGGGTTTGATTGATGTTCTACGCGCAGGGCGACAGTTAGGGCCAGGTTGGATTTGATGTGCCACTCATCCTGCCCATAGCCCGCCAGAGTGTAATTAAGGAAGAGCTTTGCCCGCTGCGTCGGAAACGATTGACTCAAGCGTGTCGAGTCACTGTTGGGAGATGCGGGGTCCACGCCTCCAGAATAAAATGCGTCGATGGTTTGCGGAACGACATCTCCGACGGCGTTTTGGGTATATTGGGAATATCTCGCATACACTCGGAAGAGTTCTCCCCCGAATCCGAACTTGTGCTTGCCCCACGTCTTCAGGAAATCGTCGACGACGCGGTACTCCGTGAGCCCCTCGCCGAGGGGATAGCCATAGAAATAGTCAGATCCTCCCAGCGACGTAAACGGCTGACCTGCGTTGGACCAATCCAGGGTGGTCGGAAAAGCAGCCAGAGTTTGCATCGGGTTGACGAGGCTCGACACGTCATCTTTGTAAATACCCGCCAATAGGAACTGGTTCGCGGCGGTAGTTCCAAATGTGTGAGTTTCGCTCAACTGGGCTTCCCACCATGGCCCGGTCTCATAAACGTTGAAGAGTGAGCTTATTGGGTCGACGACAATGGGTTGACGGCCATTGTCGTATTGGAGGAGGAAGAAAGCACGATCATTGGTCCGGATGTTCCAATCCATACGGCCAGACACAAGGGATTCACTTGTCGGCTGCCCAAGTGTTTCCTGAAAATGGATTGCGCACGGAAGGTTCACGCCGAGTTGCCCTTGGGGGGTGTGCGGTCCAATGAACACGCCAGTCGGGCTTGCGTCGAGACAGCCAAGAGGATCGGCGAAGCTCCCCGGAGTAGCCGCCGCTATTCCAGGGGTTTGGTTGTACAGACTGAAGATTTGCTTGTAGAAAGCATCAGAAGCGGACGCAGAGCCAAAGATAGAATCGATATTGGCGATAGTTGCTGCCTCGAACTGAGGACTTGGGAGAATTATCTGAACAGGAGCCGGAAGCAAGACTCGCAACCCTTCGGTATCAAAAAAGAAAAACAACCTGTTTTTCTTGATTGGACCTCCCAACGAACCCGCCCACTGATTGGCGATATCGAACGGGCGAGGATTGCCGAATGCTTTCGTGATCCAGTCGGTAGCGTTCAACACGCTGCCATTCCAAAAGTACTTCGCGTTCCCGTGGAATTCATTTGCTCCGGACTTTGTGACGTAGTTCACATACGAGCCTGCGTCAGTTCCAAAATGTCCCGAGTAGCCATCACTCACTACAGTGGCTTCCTGAATCTCGTTCTGACCCAGAAGCATACCCGTAACACCAGTGGCATCAAGATGACCCGCGTTGTCGTTCATGCCATTCAAGTTGAATTGATTTGAGGTCCCCGGCATGCCCAAGATTGAAAAGTTCCCGCCCCTGCCCCCAGTGCGCGCATTATCGGTGTTCATGATTGCGCCGGGAGCGGTCTGGGCGATGTAGGTGAGGTCGTTACCGGGATTGGGCAGTTCCGAGACCTGCGTCTGGCTCATGGTAATCGAAACGTCGCCGTTGTCTGCCTGAACGAGCGGAGCCTCTGCGGTCACAGAGAGTTGCATGCTTGCTTTTGCAATCTTCAGCGTGATGTTGACTGTAACCGGTGTCCCTAACAATACAGTCACACTCCGGCTTTCCTTGCGAAAGCCGTCGTGCACTACGGTTAGCGTGTATTGGCTGGGAGAGAGAAAGAAGAAGCGGTACACGCCATCGCGGTCTGTTTTGGTTGATTCTGTCGTGCCCTTGTCGATGTCCCTGATCTCGACATCCGCATTCGGCACAACCGCACCGCTCTGATCAGTAACGACGCCGGTCACTGCGCCCGAGGTGGCTGTTTGAGCATTCAGCTTATTTAGAAAGAACGTGGTTAGAAAGATTCCAACAAAAAGCGATACCGATATCGAGATCGGACGCAAACTCATCGAACCGCCCCCCAGGACTCGATTAGACAAGGCCCCCAGGTCAGTCAGGGAGACATAATACCCCTAATCGTCACGGAATTCCCGATTTCGACCGTTAAATCGACTGCAGTAGTCATGCGGCACAATTCGGCAGATACACTTTGAGAGCTGCTCCTTCGTCGCCTGTTTCGGCAAGACTCTCGCTTCTGCACGGATACGTGCTATGCGCCCACAGCGTCGGCGGGGTGTAACTACGCCCAGCACAACACCACGACACCTTCGGAACGGCGACGGTCGATGTCGCTAGGACGTGCTCGTTCTGATGCTGTCGCCCGAAAGTTTGTTCGGGGCGCGTCACAGTGACTTGTGCAGCATGGCTATTGCGTCCAAAAGCACTCGAACTGTTGAATAGTAAGAGCCAGCACAAAACTCGCTTGCAGCGATTGATCTGAAGGGATTCGATGTCTCGAACAAGTACGCGTGACCTGACCGACGCCCAATGGGAGACCCTGGACAAACTCATTCCGGAACCGCCGCGCCGCAAAGACCGACGCGGACGGCCTTGGAAGAACCGGCGTGCGGTCTTGAATGGCATTTTGTGGGTGTTACGGACGGGTGCTCCCTGGGCGGATGTTCCGGACCGCTACCCGTCATACCAGACCTGCCATCGCAGATTTCAGCATTGGGTTCGGTCTGGAATGATGAGAGGAGTTCTGGAAGCCCTCGCCATCGAACTAAGGGACCGAGGGGGCCTGGATGTAAGAGAAGCCCCGATGGCTACGCGGCAGAACCGTTTGGGCCAGTCTGATGCTCGAACCAGAATGGGATACACACACGCAATCAGTGAAGATGGTCGCCGCTTCGCGGCGCACCTCGGGCAGCAATTGACTGCCTGAATTTTGGACCCAATTGGACCTCGGTTGTTTACGGGTGAAATGCTAAGTGATTGGAAAGATTAAGTGAGCGACCCGACACATAGGTGACAGATCGTACCGGACACATAGGTTACACTTTTTCCCCTTTCGGGGAGGAAGTGATGCCGTGGAAGGAGTGTTCGGTAATGGATGAGAGACTGCAGTTTGTGGC
>JBAUVZ010000137.1:0-1542 GCA_049583505.1 Candidatus Sulfotelmatobacter sp. | reverse complement strand
CTCTCGCGCAAATCGAGAGGCACTCTTACAGTGAAGTGGGCTGGATCTCGAGACAAAATCTTCTCGGTCTCCGGTCGAGGGAGAACTTTTCTCTTGACATCCCTTTTTATAGAACTCATTGAGAATTAGCGCCCCCCAGGTCAATGAGTGTAATGGCGATGTTTCACCAACCATTGCACTGAGACGCCGCCAAGTTCCCAGCCTTCATTGACTTGCCCTACTAAGAGACGTAACATTTCGCGTGATCTGGAAGAGGCAGAGGTCAAGCATGGACTTCGCGTCCAGTTGTATAACCTGTACACCAATGAAGCCGCGAACTCTCAGCTACCGGAGAGGTCTCTGCTTCGAGTCAAGTGCGTTGGTTGGACATTCGCCTGAGCAATTCCAGCACTGGGCGCTGACTGGGCAATAAACGCGGCTCAGTTTCCGTCACGGTGGTCCACTGCGGCGATCCTTCCCAAGAATTCTTCAGTCCTCCGCTGACCTGCACTTCGAACACTGAAATGTTGCAGGGCACGTCCGCGTCGCTGTAATACTTCAGTTTCAATTCCTTTCCAGTGACGCTCAATCCTGTTTCTTCCAGAATCTCGCGCCCGAGCGTCTCTTCTTCCGCCTCCCTCCACTTTGAAATTCCTCCTGGCAAAGACAGTCCGCGTCCATCGTTGCGATGGATAATTAGGAATTTATCGTCCCGCTGAATGATGCCGATCGAGGCGCGAAGTGTGCCGAACAGCGGGAACCAGTGGTAGAGCGTAAAGCAGCTTCGAGCGACCATCCAGAATATGCGGCGCTTGAAGTCATCGAGTGCGGTCGGCAAGGGGCAAGTCTAGCACGCGTTGCTGGAGCTTCGGCGAAAGCTGGAAAAGCCTTCCAAGACTTCCTCACCCTCCGGAAAGACGCCGACTCCGACATCCCCATCCTGAAGCAAGCGAAAGCCGAGTACGCGAAACCTTCGCAGGCCCTCTTCGCGTCTAACCTTGGACATTCCGGGAAGCTGAGGACTGGCCCTCGGCAGCAAGTTGTCCGGGGGTACGGTGGTACGCGGACGCATTGACCGCTTTTCGGCTTCTCGATTTGAAAAAAATTAGAAATCGCAAATACCGGGTCAATGAGTGTAATAGAGATATTACGCCAACCAATGCTGCGCGCCCCGAAACAGTGTCTTACGGGGCAGGGAATAGGCTGCTCTTTGTTCCTTCCTTGAGAGAAGCGACGTAGCCCCCTGTAAGAGCTACGCCGCCAGAGGAGCCGGGGCGTATGACCCTAGCGAGTCCGTTCCCGCGCTCCTTCACTTCAGCACTAGTTGGAAACGTAGAACATCCCACCCGACTCTGGCTATGCAAAAATGCACATTCCGCAAATATGAAATGCCATTGTGGGAATTCCACGCACGTTTGTGGGTGTCCTGCTCTGACTGTCTTGGCTCAGCGTGAAATGGAGAAGCGGCGTTCTCCGTTAGTGTAAGATTCCGCCCCTTCGGGGCGGGGATTTTCAAGGCATCTTGGGGTCTATCGTCCGATGACTTTTTCGGTTCTGTGAACA
>JBAUVZ010000136.1:0-4459 GCA_049583505.1 Candidatus Sulfotelmatobacter sp. | reverse complement strand
CTCTCGCGCAAATCGAGAGGCACTCTTACAGTGAAGTGGGCTGGATCTCGAGACAAAATCTTCTCGGTCTCCGGTCGAGGGAGAACTTTTCTCTTGACATCCCTTTTTATAGAACTCATTGAGAATTTAGCCGACTGCCGGTCAATGTCAGCAGAGAAGATCGTCCTTCGCCCGGACGCTCATAAGTAACGCCACTGGTAATGACTCAGTCGTGCCGTTTCCTCTCGCGGCGATGATGGATATCCTCGGACCATCATGAAGAGACCTCCAGGACGTCTTAGCCGCACGCCGGAACCCCTTCCATACTATGGCGAGATTGCAGCGGCATGCCGAGCAATGGGGCTGCACATCAAGGACACCGATTACGAGATGATTGGGGCTCTCCTAGAGGGTCCAGGCTCACCGAAAACCACTCTAGAAAGTCATCAGTTTGCCGACCCCGGAGACGCATTGGTAGCCGGATTCCTGCCAATCGCATACGAAGGACAGTTGGTGAACTAATTATGCGGGAAAGAGACAGTCTGATGGAGGTCCGGTTCTCGCGCTCGGTATGCGGTGGTGGTGGTTTGCAAGTTTCCAAGTCTCTTTTACTTCTGAGGTTGCTTGCCAGTTTTAGGATGCTCTGCTACCAGAGCTTTGTTCGCCATCTTCGGCACGCGCTCGGAGCGCGGGAGTAGGTATCAGCTTCTGGTGTACTCTTTCAACGATTTTAATCCCATCGCGTGCTGCGAGGTTGGCAGAACATTCCCCTAGCAGGCTGCGGAAAAAGAGTTCTGTGGTGGGCTTAGGCTGCCTGTCGATGGCTCCTCGGCGGAATCGTTATCGAGTTCGCCGCGTTGAAGGTTACTGACGGCGTCGCGGCGCAGTTTAAGCGCACTGCGGCTGCAGTGTGCCGCGCATAAGGTTTCGGATGCGCACCAAGTTGTAGACTGCCGCCGTGAAGGTGAACATCCACTCGACCCGTTCCAGCCCGCGATGTCGCAGCTCGCGAAGTAGCCCGATGTTTTTCATCCAGCCGAAAACCTCTTCGATTCGCTTGCGTTTCTTCTGACTAACTTGATACCCCGCATGGCGGGTGGTGCGCTCGTCTACGCCGCTCTGACGGTTTGTATCGTTCTGAGCGACGTGCGGCGTGATCTGCATATGTCGTAGTTCAGCGATGAAGCCGTGAGCGTCGTAACCTTTATCCGCCCCGAGCGTGACACGGTTGGTGCCGGGCAGAGCTTCTGCCATGAGCAAGGCGGCATCGCGTTCTGCCGAACCGTGAGCTCGTGTTGTCAGCGTTGAAACCACCAGACCATTGCGGTTCTCTGTTAGCAGATGGCCGCGATACGCTAGTACCGCGCCACTCCCTCGGCTCTTGCGGGACAGCATGGCATCGGGGTCGGTGGTTGAGCAGTGGGCCTGGTTGCTGCGCTTCTCGCGGTGGAAGTTCACTGTCGGATTTGAGCCTTGGCCCGTTCGGGTGCTAGGCGACTGGTGGTCATCGTCTACACGGCGAAAACTCTTCTGTCCCGCCCAACCCTCCAGCAGGGTTCCATCCACGGTGAAGTGCTCATCCGAAAGCAGATTGTGCTTTCGCGCTTGCTTGAGCACGGCTACGAAGTAAGCCTCGGCGATGTCGCCCGCGAGCAGACGCTCTCGATTTTTCGTGAACACCGTCACATCCCAAATCGGATCATCCATATTCAGCCCCACAAACCAGCGGAACAACAGGCTGTAGTCGAGTTGTTCCATCAGCATCCGTTCGCTGCGCACGGAGTACAAAACTTGAAGCAGTAACGCTCGCAACAACTTCTCCGGTGCTATCGATGGCCGTCCGGTCTTGGCGTATAGCCTGCTCAATACAGGGAATAGCTCGGAACGAACAGTCTGATTCACAACCAGCACATTTTCCGCCCGAATTGACTTCTGCAGCTTTCGTGGCAGGCAATGAGGCAGCGTGGCCACCTATGCTCGCCGCAGCAGCAGTTGAGTGGCTCGGGGCGCGGGGATACGCGGTACTCGGAACCGAGCTTTGGGTTTTGAAAGGCGGTGCCATCCAGAGCCTGCCGATTGAACAAAGCGGAATGCGAGAAGTTCACGGCAATACCGTCAACCGCGAAACCGGGGAGCCCTGGAGTTCATTCGTTGCCCGTGCAGCAACGGAAACCCTCACCTACCTCCAGTCCTTCAACCCGGCGGACATTGTCGAGCAGGGCGAACTGCATTTTAACGTGGTTTGGGTAGGCGAAGCACAGTTCGCGGAACTTACCCCTTCGTGAGATTTCACTTTTCTAAAACGGAACCGAGTTTTTCCGCAAGCTGCTAGGGATCCTTAAACCAGGCGTTTACGCTCAAAACCCCGGTCTCCGGGTCAATGAGTGTAATGGAGATTTCGACAGTTGTCTCGTATCAACGACCGAGACTCATCAGCCACGGCTGCGGGATGGCCAAGGTCATTAGCAGCAGACCGAGTATGGCCATGTTCTTTAGGAAGTTGATCATCTCCCCCTGCTTTGCTTGTTGGTCTTGAATCGTCCAGAAATTATGGATGCCGAACGAGACGCCCAGAAGGAAAATCACCAACAGGCCCACTCCGATCGTTGGGTGATAGCCGAGAAGCAGGCTCAGTCCACCTAAGAAGAGAAGTACCCCCGAACTGCCAACGGCGAGCGCGGGAGCGGCGACGCCTTTGCTCTTCGCGTATCCGGCCATCATGTTGAGTTGCGCGAAGTGGTTGAAGCCGTTCATGAGGAAAAAACCGCCAACGATGACCCTCCCGACGAGGAACGCAATGTTGTGGATGCTGGGTGGCATAAGTCCTCCTCACCATTTCGTGAACGCAATCATACGATAATTGACGTAATCAGGCGTTTACACGCAATATAAAAGGCGCATTGAAGGTTGGGACGTTTCGCCGGGTAATGCCTGGACAGTCCACCTTCAAGCGCCCAACACGTCTCAGGCGGCTAGCTCGTCATCCTCGATTTCTCGGATAACACCTTCGGCCGGACTCACGGGATTGCTCTTCGCCATCCCCCATCGTGCCGTTTGCTCGATTTCATTCCTGTAGCGTGGGGGGATCTGCTCCCAAGGAATGTCGCTCGCCCAAAAATTGGCCTTCCGCCACTTGGCTAGGGCGGCTTTGAGGTATTGTGCCCCAAGAGATGTCTCAACCATTGGTAACTGTACCCTAACGATAGTCTGAGGCTGAACTCCCAGCTTCGCAGTGATTGTGATCACACCCGTTGTTGTCGTACCAGGCAGGCGCTTGGAGAATTGGCTCTCCTAGGTCAATGAGTGTAATAGGGATGTTACGTCAACGATTCCGGCACTGGCCCTTCGACACCCCTTCTTGTCGGCTTCTTGCGTTAGACTACTGCCCCTTGGAGCCGGTACCTATTCCATGACCAAAGAAGAGAAAAACGCCCGTCTGCGGTAATTCGTGCTGGATTCTGATTGCTGCACCGGCGATCCAGACTGACCCGAATTGTCAGGGTCCGCGACGCATTTTGGCAAGAGCGCAGCCCCATAGAAAAACCGCAGAATTAGACCAAAGTTTGGCTTTGTAATGAAAACAAAGGAATTGCCGGAACTCAAACCGGACCAAGGTAACGGCAAACTTGGCCCGCCAAGTGCACACATTACCGTTGGGCTGCTAACCTGGTTCAACAAAACCTAAAGTGAGGGAAGGAATTAGAGATGCGGAAACAACAGAAGGGTTTCTCACTGATTGAGCTGCTGATCGTGGTGGCCATCATCCTGATCATTGCAGCTATCGCGATTCCTAACCTGATGCGCGCCCGTATGGCAGCCAACGATTCGTCCGCAGCCGCTTCCGAGCGTACTGTCGTCACCGGCGAAATCGGCTATTTCGCTGCTTACCCGACCCTCGGCTATCCGCTGACGCTCGCCTCGCTGGGTGGAGCAGCTCCTTGCACTCCGCTTCCTGCCAGTGGGTGTCTGATCGATAACAACCTGGCCACCGACGGCGCCGGCAATGGCAAGAGCGGTTACAAGTTCGCTTCCACTGGAGTTATCGCCGCACCCAGCGTCATTCCGAACGAGTTCTACACGACTGGAACTCCCATCAGCGCCCAGACTGGCACCAAGGCCTACTGCGCGTTTGACGACGGTGTGGTGCGCACGCAGGCGCCGGGCACGATTACGCTCGTCGGCGGCTATGCGGCTTGCCAGCTCCTGTTGCCGATGGCGAACTAACTCAGAACAGTTTGGCAGAGTACCTGGGGGAGGGTACAAAGCCGGGGAGCAGCGAAGGCAACTTCGCTGCTCCTTATTTGCTTTCCGCTTTAATTCTGGGATCGCCGGTTCAGCGATCGTTGCTGTAATCAGATGGGATGAGAAAGCCGGTCTCCGACGGGATGCTATACGCTCCCAAGTTATCGACGCGCTTTGAAGCGCAAGAGATAAAGGAGACCGGCAATGAAGAAGATTAGCACCGCAGGGGCACATGGGA
>JBAUVZ010000135.1:0-2680 GCA_049583505.1 Candidatus Sulfotelmatobacter sp. | reverse complement strand
GTCTAGACATAGCTTGTGGGCCGCACTCCATCGCTGATACATGGTTTCACCGGCGCCGATCACCGCGGGTATGCCGAGTTCGCCGGCGCGGATCGCCATGTGTGAATTGGCGCCGCCAAACTGGGTGACAAAACCGATGATGCCCCGAGTGAAGATCCAATCGAAGCCGGGGTCCGCGCTTGTCACGAAAAGAATCCGTCCAGCGAAGCTCTCCGGCGGGTCGCCGACTGAGGCGACCAGGGCAGTGACACTTTTTCGCGTAATGAAATTAGGCTGGCTCGGCGGAAGGTGAAATGCGAACACATCGTCGGGCGACGCGATGATCGGCGGAAGCACGAGATTGCGCGTGAGCGCGTGACGGTCTCTGCCCTGCGCGACACTCTCCAGCAACGTCTCGCGCACCGAGCCGCTCTCGCTATAGAGCCTGCTGATGGCGTTGTAGTTCAGAAATGCACAATCTTCCGCCGAAAGACCGTGATCCGCGCCCAGCTGCCTGATCAGCGACAGAGCTTCGCTCAGGCTTCGCGTGAACACGAACTTCGAGTATTCGCGGCCCTCAATGCCGGCCTTGATGAACTCGATCATACTCAATACGTCGATGTCGAGCTGATGTTCCTTGAGCAGCCGCTCGATGTGGCGCAACTGCTCGATCGAGAGAGCGAAGCGCGTCGGCGTGGACGCGGTCGGTCGGGCATTCGACCAGTCGAAATAGAGATCGGGCGCCTCGTCGTAGCGCGGCGACAGGATGTCGTAGGTCCCCGGACGGAGGTGGCCGTAGCGCGCGAGGAAGTCTGCCTTCGGAAGTTCCGCGAAATCTTTCCCGATGCGCGACCCGACGGTATCGACACTCGCCATGAATGTCGCACTCTCTTCGGTATTGAGAACGCCCACCGCGACGAAGGACTGGAGCAACTGAGCCGCTATAAAGCCCGCCCGCGCGAGACCGGCGAATGGCAGTGTGCCGTATCGCTTGCAGTCCTCGAGCAGCCAGTAAATGCGGCTGATTTTGTCCATCTCCGCGTTACAGATTGTCGGAAACCGCTGTTCCAGCATATCGATCTTCTCGCGGTCACGCCGCCACAGCGCGGTCTCGCCATGCATAATGCGATTGGTGAGACGCCGCAAGGCGTCGGAAAGTTCGGCAAGGTCGTCTGGAGAAAATCCATGCTCGGCGAGCCTGCCCATCCGCTTCGGCAAATCGAGGGTATAGCAGGAGAAGATGATCGCAAATTCGACCTTGTCATGGAGATGCGGCTCGGAGAGGAGTCGATCAATATAGTAATTCGCGAGACGCCCGGCGAGATCGTCGGGCACATCGCGTGGTATGAAGGAGTTGAAGCTGACACGCACGTCGATGTAGGGCAGTCCGTGAAAGCTGACCAGCAGCGGGAAACTGCGAAGGTTCTGGTAACCGTAATTGTCCCGCTGATAGGCCCAGATCGCGTCGGTGATAAGTTCGCGATAGAGCGACAACGAGAGCGGCCAGGGACGCACCCCGACAATTTCGGCGGGGTTCCAGTCCGGCATGACGCCGAATACCGCCCGGCTGCCGCGCAGGTAGGGATGCGGGCGGCTCAGCAGCTTGACCTTGCGGGCGACATCGGCGAGCGCCGTGTCGACCCTCGCGTCCGCTGCCGGGCCCTGGCGGTCGACGGTGAGTGGGCGCACTTGCAGAAGGTAGAGCTGCCCGTCGTCGCCGACGGCGAATTCCACGTCGATTGCATCACACGCTAGAAGAGCTTCGAGCTCGCTTACGAGAGCGATGACCGAAGCCAGCGACGGTGGGCATGTATGAGGCCGCGATTTGAGGCAAAGAAAAGTCTCGAGATTGTCGCCCGCACCGGCCGTTACACGATCGGTCAGGCCGGAACGGTCGTCGTAGTTGATAATGTAATAGGGGCCGCCGCTGGGACTGCGCGAGAAGACCACCCCAGCCATCGCCGTGCGGTCAAGCATGGGCTGCACGAAGATCTGGTCGTCGTCGCTTCCCTCGTTGCCGAAGGACTCAATCACCTGGTCGATTGCATGTGCCACTGTTGCGCCGCCGACGACACCGAGTACGGAATCGTACCTCCCGGCCTGGGATCTCCCCGCGCCGCCGTCCTCGCTCCGTGCACTGCTACGCACGATGACTCGATCTGAACCCCAGGGCGCAGCGGTGACAGCAGCGAGCACGCCAGCGGGGTCCGTGCGCCAATCTGCAGCCGAGAATCGGACCTGTGGCAGGACGCGCCCATTGCGCAGCAGCGGAGCCAGCGCTTCGAGAGTTTCCGCCTTCGTTTTGAAGGCGACGCGTCCCGCCGGCTGCGCCGCACCCGCGCCATCCCGACTGACACATACGGCCAAGATGCGGTCGACCGCCGCGGCAACGTCGAGCACTCCATAATTATCGAGGACCAGATCCGGCGCCTCGGGAGCCTCGGCCGGGACATCATAGCCGACAACGTCGCGCACATCGCCGCTCTGAGCCCCCGCGTAGATGCCTTTGCTATCCCGACGCCGTAGCTCGTCTATCGGAACACGGAGGTAGATCTCGCGATAGCCGGGGATGTTCTCGCGGTTCCAACGCTGCACCTCGTGAAACAGCGAGATGGTCGCGCAGACGACATCGGCGCCCTGCCCAGCCAGCAACTGACACAACCGCGCATTGCGCATCGCTGATCGCCGCCGGTTGTCTGCG
>JBAUVZ010000134.1:0-4959 GCA_049583505.1 Candidatus Sulfotelmatobacter sp. | reverse complement strand
GCCCCACCTGATCCGCGCCCTCGGACGCCGCGATCTCGTCCTCCTCTTCGTAGTCGCTGTCTTCAACCTCAACGTGGTCCCTTCCATCGCGGCCAACGGCGGCGTCACCATCTGGCTCTGGATCATCTCCCTGGTCCTATTCTTCTGGCCACAAGGCATCGCGGTCATCGAACTCGCCCACCGCTATCCCGGCGAAGGCGGAGTCTATCTCTGGGCCAAAGAGGTCTTCGGCGACTTCCACGGATTCCTCTCCGGCTGGTGCTACTGGACCAACAACATGCTCTACGTGCCGACGATCATGCTGTACTTCGTCGGTGTTTCCGTTTTTATCCTGGGTCCAAGCCACGCAGCTCTTGCCGATAGCAAGTCTTTCGCGCTCGTCGCATCTCTTGCGCTGCTGGCATTGCTTACCCTTCTCAACATTCTCGGCCTCGGCATTGGTAAGTGGATCAACAACCTCGGCGCTATCGGTACCTTCATTGCTGCCGCTGTCCTGATCGGCCTCGGTGTAGTGATCTGCTCGCGCTTCGGCACCACCATCACAGCGGCCGATTTCAAAATTCCCGCCAATCCGCGCTTCGTGCTCAATTCCTTCGGCGTAATCTGCTTTGGTCTGATCGGCCTCGAGCTAGCTTCCGTCATGGGCGACGAAATCCGTGACCCCGCCCGCACTCTTCCCGGAGCTGTAGCCTGGGGCGGCCTGATCTCCGGCACCCTCTATGTTGCCGTCACCCTCACGCTGCTGATTGCCGTCGGAAAGAGCGTCAACGTGCTGCAAGGCGTGGTTCAGGCGGTCGGCGCAATGGCTGCACGCGTAGGCGCGAACTGGATTTTGGTGCCCTTCGCGGTCATGCTCAGCCTGGCCATCGCCGGAATCGGTTCGGCTTGGATCGGCGGCTGCGCCCGCATCCCCTTCGTCGCCGGCCTCGATTCCTACATGCCCTCCTGGCTCGGCAACATTCACCCGCGCTTCTCCACGCCCTACGCGGCCTTGATCGTCCAAGGCGTTGTCTCCGCCGTGCTCGTGATCTTGAATCTCGCCGGAGCCGGCGTTCAGGAAACCTTCCAGAAACTTTTGTCGCTTGCCGTCGTGCTGAATCTCGTCCCCTTCGTCTACATGTTTGGGGCGCTAGTAAAATTCGCAATCGCGGAGCCTGGTCCACGCGGGCACTATGGCCGCACCACGCTATTCGTAGCCGGGACCAGCGGACTCCTGACCACGATCCTCGGTATCGCTCTGGTATTTTTCCCGACCCAGCAGATCACATCGCTATTCTGGTACGAGGTCTGGATGGTAGGCGGCGCACTGTTTTTCGTAGGCCTGGCCGCCTTTTTCTTTTTCGTCTATGGCCGCCTCAAGACGCGGCAGCAACTTCGTGTGGGGACAGCCGTCCCGGCGAGCCAAGCTCGCCCTGAGTTTTGATTGATGTGGAGACAGCCGTCCTCGGCTGTCCAGCGAGCGCAGCTCGCGCGTGGTTGGGAAGGATTCGTATCAGGGCACGACTTTAGTTGTGCCGTTGAATCTGGGGATTTGGGCCTTTAGCCCCTGATGTACGCAGGAGGAACCAATGCCGGGCGGAGTCACAACCGAAGTAAAAACTTATCAGATGTACATCAACGGCGACTGGGTCGCGAGCAAATCCACGAAAACTTTTCCGGTATATGACCCCTCCACCGAAGAAGTCATCGCCCAAGTCCCCGACGCCGGACCAGACGACGTCAATCGCGCCGTAGCCGCCGCCAAAGCCGCCTTTGAAGAAGGCCCATGGGCAACTACAACTGCGCAGGAACGTGGCCGCGTCCTCTTTCGCCTCTCCGAAAAAATCCGCGCCAATCTTCCCGCTCTCGCCGAACTCGAATGCCGCAACACCGGCAAACCCATCGTCGAAGCCGAGTTCGATATCAACGACGCCGCCACCTGCTTCGAATACTACGGTGGCCTTGCCACCAAGGTAGTCGGCTATGTGAATCCCGTTCCCGACAACGCAATGTCGCTTTCGCTCAAAGAGCCAGTCGGCATCGCCGGTCAAATCATTCCGTGGAACTATCCTCTCCTCATGGCCGCATGGAAGCTCGCGCCCGCCATCGCCGCCGGCTGCACCTGCGTCCTCAAGCCCGCCGAGCAGACTCCCCTTACCGCTCTCGAATTCGCGAAATATTTCAGCGACTGCGGTCTGCCTCCCGGCGTGGTCAACATCATCACCGGCTTCGGAGAAACCTGCGGCGCCCCGTTAGTCCAGCATCCTGACGTGAACAAGATCGCTTTCACCGGCAGCGCCGCCGTCGGCAAGATTATCGTGAAACAGGCCGCCGACACGGTGAAGCGCGTCACCCTCGAACTCGGGGGCAAGTCACCCAACATCTTCTTCGCCGATGCCGACTTCGAAGCCGCCATCGACGGCGCGCTCTTCGGAGTCTTCATCAATCAAGGCGAAGTCTGCTCCGCCGGAAGCCGCATCCTGGTGCAAAAGTCGATCTACAAAAACTTCGTCGAAGCGATGACCGAGAAAGCCAAGAAAATCAAACTCGGCCCTCCGCTTGATCGCGAAACCAAGATGGGACCGCTGGTCAGCAAGGAACAATATGACCGCGTGAACTCTTACATCGAGATTGGCAAGAAAGAAGCCAAGCTGGTTTCCGGCGGCGGACGCCCCGAAAAAATCGGCAAGGGCTACTACGTCCAACCCACGATTTTCTCCGACGTCACGAATTCCGCTCGCATCGCCCGCGAAGAAATTTTTGGCCCGGTCGCGGCGGTGATTCCATTTGAAGACGAGAAAGACGCGCTCAAGATCGCCAACGATTCGCCCTACGGCCTCGCGGCCGCCGTCTGGACTCGCGACATCTTCAAAGCCATGCGCGCCGTGAAAGCCCTGCGCACAGGCATCGTCTGGGTGAATCACATGCAACCAACCTATGTAGAAGCCCCGTGGGGCGGCTACAAGCAGTCCGGCTTCGGCCGTGAACTTGGTCCCTGGGGCATCGAAGAGTATCTCGAAACCAAACAGGTCTACATCAATCTGAACGAAGCACCAATCGGGTGGTACTGATGGCAACCATACAATTACGCACTCCAATTCCCGGCCCACGCTCGCGCGAGCTGATGCGCCGCCGTGACGCTGCTGTCGTGCGCGCCGCATTTCACGCCACCCCCGTATTCGTCGCCCAGGCGGAGGGCGCCGTCATCGAAGACGTTGACGGCAACCGCTTTCTCGATTTCGCCGGCGGCATCGGCTGCCTTAACACGGGGCATCGCGCGCCCCGCGTGGTCGAAGCCATTCGCCGCCAGCTCGGCCGCTTTCTTCACACCAGCTTCAACGTACTTCCTTACGAAAGCTACATCGCGCTCGCGGAACGCCTGAATGTGATCACGCCGGGCAAGTTTCCCAAGAAGACCGTGCTGGTTAACTCCGGCGCTGAGGCAGTCGAGAACGCCATCAAGATAGCCCGCGCCTATACCAGACGCCCGGCGATCCTGGCATTCGAAGACGCTTTCCACGGCCGCACCTACATGGCAATGGCCGCGACCAGCAAGACGCATCCTTACAAAGCCGGATTCGAACCCTTCCCCGGCGACGTCTACCGCGTGCCTTTCGCCTATTGCTATCGTTGTTCCTATTCTCTGCAGTATCCTTCGTGCGAGGTCCACTGCGCTCGCCACATCGAAGATGCTTTCAATCGTGTCGTCGCTGCTGAATCCATAGCCGCAGTGATCGTCGAACCGGTCATGGGCGAGGGCGGATTCATCACTCCGCCTCCTGAGTTCTTTCCGATGCTCTCCCAGATCTGCCGCAAGCATGGAATTCTGCTGATCGCCGACGAAGTGCAGACCGGCTTTGCCCGGACTGGAGCGATGTTCGCCTGTGAGCGGCTGGGTCTCGAACCCGACCTCATTGCCATGGCCAAGTCGCTAAGCGGCGGCTTGCCCCTGGCTGCCGTCACCGGTCGCACCGAGATCATGGATACACCCGGCCCTGGCGCTCTGGGTGGAACTTTCGGCGGTAATCCCGTCGCGTGCGAGGCTGCGCTGGCTGTGCTCGAGACTATTGAAGCGGAAAATCTTTGTGCCCGCGCGGATCGGCTCGGCGACCGCTTCCGCCACCGTGCCGCGCAGTGGAAGTCTCGCTGGGAACTGGTCGGAGACGTGCGAGGTCTGGGCGCCATGCAGGCGCTCGAACTGGTACGCTCCCGCCAAACCCGTGAACCGGCCGGCGAAGAAACCAAGCAGGTGGCGCAGTACTGTTACGAGCACGGCGTAATCCTGATCACCGCTGGCACCTACGGCAACGTAATCCGTCTGCTAATGCCGCTCGTCGTCACCGACGCGCAAATGGACGAAGCCATGGACGTGCTTGAGTCCGCTCTAGCGACGGTGTGCGACAAGAAAGCAGCAGTCGCGCAGTTAGTTTAAGTTGTGTCATCCTGAGCGAGGATCGTCCTTCGCGCGCTAAGCGCGAAGGACAACCGCAGTCGAAGGATCCCTACCAGCATTGGTATCATTGCTCGTTGGGTATATGGACGGAAACTGCACAGAACTCTTCGCGATAGCAGAGGCAATACCATGACCCTAGTAGCCGCACCTCCCATCACTCGACTCACCAACTACATCAACGGCCGCTGGACGGATTCCTCCGCCTCCGAGTGGCGCGACGTAATCAACCCCGCCACCGGCGAAACTTTGGCTCAAGTGCCGCTCGCCGAGGCCCCCGAGGTCAATCAGGCTGTCGAAGCCGCCGCCGCCGCCTTCCCCGAATGGCGCCGCACGCCGCCGGAAGATCGCATCCAGCCGCTCTTCAAGCTGAAAATGCTCCTCGAAGACCATATCGACGACATCGCCCGCATCATCACCCAGGAAAACGGCAAGACCTTCACCGAAGGCAAAGCTGAGATGCGCCGGGCGATTGAAAACGTTGAGGTCGCCTGCGGCATCCCCCTGATGATGCAGGGCTACAACCTCGA
>JBAUVZ010000133.1:0-1901 GCA_049583505.1 Candidatus Sulfotelmatobacter sp. | reverse complement strand
ACGCTAATCAAGATCGATAGCGAAAGTATCACTCGACCAAATCAAGGCGCTGTGCAATGGGCAAAGCTGTTGCACCATGAAGGCTTCCCCTTAACCCTTCTCTCAAACATGCTGCTCGAACTCAGTCGCCATGTGACCAGTCCTTTCCGAGCCTCTCTACATTTGAATACCTGATTTATTCCTGCGACTACGGATCCATAAAGCCGGAGCTGTCGATCTATCGAAATTGTCTCGAACTACTCAAAGCGGCCCCGCAAGACATCTTGTACCTGGATGATCGCGCCGAGAACGTCGAGGCGGCAGCTCGCTTAGGAATTAACTCTGTACTGTTTGACACGGTCGAAAAGACTGCATCCAGAGTCGAAAGCCGATTCGACATCCCTGTCCCGAGTTTTGGCCGCTGTCGCCAAAGTTCACAGTACAGCTCAACAAATCGGCGCCCGGATCGGATGGAATCCGATTGATGCAGCAACGCAGCCTCCAACAGGTACGCGTGAGCGTGTCCTTAATCTTTCTGATCCACGGAGTGATCATCGCAACCTGGGCTTCGAGGATTCCTGCCTTTCAGGCGCACTTCCATCTTTCTCCCGCCGTTTTGGGCAGGTCACTGATGATGGCGGCAATCGGTTCCGTTCTCGCCATGCCTGCCGCTGGATGGCTCATTAACAAGTTCGGCACTCTGAGCATCGTGATTGGGTCGACATTGGGGTTTGGCCTCGCACTGCCCTTGATTGCCGAATCCAATACGGTCCTAACACTGTCGGTCGCTCTTCTTTTCTATGGGGCGATGGCTGGTTCGATGGATGTAGCGATGAATACTCACGCCGTCATGCTCGAGAAGCGATACCAGCGTCACATCATGTCGTCATTCCACGCCCTCTTTAGCTTGGGTGGAATGGCCGGATCTGCGTTAGGGGGGATTGAGTGCTTCACGTGCGGTTCCGGCCGGGATTCACTTTTGGGTCAGCGGTATAGCACTTGCCGCAATGTCCATACTCGCATTCAGGTGGCTTCCGCTTCCCTCAGCACCTGAGGACGCCGAGAAACTGGCATCCGGAGGGACGATTACGTGGTCTGTACCATTAGGCGCGCTCGCTCTTCTTGCATTTTCGATTATGCTCGTTGAAGGTGCGATCGCCGATTGGAGCGCGATTTATCTTCGTACTTCGGTTCTCACCGGGCCAGGATTGGCCGCTCTTGGATATGCGGTGTTCTCAGGCGCTATGGCAGGAGGTCGCCTGACAGGCGACTATCTCACTGGGAAACTTGGACGCGGCCACCTCGTATGTTACGGGGCCCTTTTGGCCGCGGCAGGGCTTGTCTTCGTGTTGTTGTTCGGCAATGCCGGTTGGGCGATGGTGGGATTTACGTGCGCTGGAGCAGGTCTGGCCACGATTATTCCCAATACGTTTGCCGCTGCAGGGAACATTGAATGCGGTGCACCCGGTCCCAGCCTCGCCGTACTCACGACGGCTGGCTATGTCGGCTTCCTTGCCGGTCCGCCCCTGATCGGGTTTGTCGCGCAGCTTTCGACCATTCGCGCTGCGTTATGGATACTTGTGGTCTTGAGCGGGTTGAGCGCTTTCGCATCAACCTCAATGAAAGAACGTCGCCTCTCAGAAGAATACCCTGACATTCAGTCTTCCGCAAAGATGCCGAGCCGTTGGCACCTACGGCAGCGGCAACGATACGCTTGTCAATGTATCCCACGTCCGTGCTGCTGCGAAAAGGACATCGAATTCTGGTGGCACTCGCCGGAGCCGACGCAAGCTTGTTTGAGCGGTACCCGGCAGAAGGAACACCCCAAGTTGACGGTATATCGCGAGGCGCAGCGGGCGTCCTATCTGGATCTGCCTGTGAAGACCCATGACCCGTGAAGCCCCGGCTATGAGGTACATCTC
>JBAUVZ010000132.1:0-40661 GCA_049583505.1 Candidatus Sulfotelmatobacter sp. | reverse complement strand
GCAAACGAGGCCTACAGGAGATTAGCGGTGCTCTGCCGAAAATGGTTCCTGGTCGCGGCGTGGCTGGGCGCATCGCTGGAGGCTTGGCAGGCTCCGGTTCTCGGCCAGCAGAACCCCATGAATGCGGACCAAGTCATCGCCAACTATCTGCTTGCGATTGGCGGCTCCGACAAGATCGCAGCGATCACGACTTTCACCGAACAGGCCGAACTATCGGGAAACCTGACCAGCTTCGGGCGATCCTTCGGCTCCCCGAACATGCGGAACGAACACGGCACTCTTGAGTTCTACTTCAAGGCCCCCGACCTTCGTTTTGGCGTGCTGAAGAGGGAGAATAGCGTGAAGACAATGTACGGTTGCGATGGCAAGGTGTCGTGGTATATCGGTCCCGACGCTGTGCCTCGCGAATTCAAGCCCAAGGCCGAGAACGAGTACGAATGCATGGAAGGATATGAGCCAACGCCGCACGAGCTTCGCGCACCGCATGTGAGGCTTCAGCTAAAGGGACAGAAAAAAGTAGGGGATCGGATAGCATGGGAGGTGCGGGCACAGGATCCTAAATCGGAATCGACTGACAATTATTATTTCGATGCAGAAACCTATTTGCTCTTGCGCTGGGAAACCATCGGGGGCCAGGCCCTTTTCGGGCGGGGCGCCGCAGTCAAGTTCGAGCGGTTATACTCCGATTACCGTGATGTGGGCGGAATAAAGCTCGCTTTCATGGTGGTTCAAAAGACGGACAATTCCTCCCTCGTAACGATCCTGCGAGAGGTCAAGATCAACGCCCCGATCGACGATGCTCGCTTTCAAGAGCCGAAAGTGTTGGGTGGGCAGAAGAATCCGCATGTTGTGCTGGAAAGTCCATCGAAGGCTCCAGAGGTCCACGCCGAGAGTCCGCCCTCCGCTCCGCCGAGCAAAACCGAGGCGCCAGCCGCTGTCACGCCTCAGGAAGCGCAGGTTGCTCCAGAGGCCACCTATCTGGTCAGAACAGACTTTGTTTCCTCGTCGGTCGCAGAGCTGCATCAGAGCGTCCCAGAGCTGAGTGGGCTGAAAGCGGCTGAGGACCAACAAGCTTTGCCCGCGCTTCTCGACAAGATTGGACAGCGGACACTCGAACTCTCCCGGAAAATTCCCGATCTGATTTCCCACGAGGAGGTTGTTGAGTCACAGGGGGGAGCGAAAACAACGCGCGAGGAATTTTCCTATCTAATCCTGGCCCACCGGGGCAAAGAAGCGGTAACGCTCGAGGAATTCAGGGTCGATTTGAAGACCGGTGCCACGTTGGAGACGGATGACGCGCAGAAGCCGGGTGCGACGATTGAACCCGGGGCCCCATCCCTTAGGGACGACTTGGCAAGCGCCAACCGACGAATCAACGCCCGGGCGGCCGGAGTTCCGCCGCTTAGCCAGGGGTTCGCCTCCATGTGGGTGCTCTTCTATCCGTCCAACCGGACAGAATCGAATTTCCGCTATCTCGGAGAACAAAAGATGGACGGGCATCGCGCTGTAGTTCTGGCCTTTGCCCAAAAACCAGGGTCGGTTCGATTGCCCGGAGAGGTCCGATTAAAGGACAAATCTCTTCCCGTTTATTTCCAGGGTATTGCCTGGGTCGATGCATCGGACTTCCGGATCGTGCGTTTGCGGACGGATCTTCTTTCGCCGGTTACGGATCTCCCCCTGACACAACTAACCTCTGAGGTGTACTTTGCCGGCATGCAGGCCGCCGGATCTGCCTCACCCTTGTGGCTACCCCGCGAAGTAGTGGTCACCTCGCAAGTGAACGGGCTCACCTTCCATGATAAACACAGTTATTCGAGCTATCGCTCGTTCAAGGCGCACGCTAAAATCCTACTCCCACCCTAACGCCCGCTCCCGCCGCATGGTTACTCGGAAGGGTTTGGGTAAACTTCGCTAAATTTGGTTCTTTCCTGGTCATCGTGCTTCGAGGATGGCATCGGTCACGCGAGCTGCATCTACCGCTGCTCGTACATCATGCGTCCGTAAGATGTGCGCGCCCTTGAGAATCAAAGCGGTGTGCGCGGCAAGATTGCCGTATAGCCGGTCGGCGGCGGGGGCATCTTTTCCATCTTTCGCCAAGGTGCGTCCGAGAAACGATTTCCTCGAAGTTCCTGCCAGCAGTGGAAAGCCGAGGGACTGCAAGTCCTGAAAGCGGGCCAGCAGCGGATAGTTTTGCTCAAAGTTCTTTCCGAAGCCAAAGCCCGGATCGAGGGCTATCCTTTCGCGGCGCACGCCGGCCCGCACTGCTGCTTCGACCCATTCGCGGAGTTCGCGCTTGACCAGCAGAACGATGTCGCCGGGCGGCGGCAAGTTGCGCCACTGTTCGGGACGGCCACGCATGTGCATGAGGACGGCTCCGCACTTTATTTCGGCAATCGTGCCGGCCATCTGCGGGTCCCAGCGCAGCCCGCTGACATCGTTAACGATCTCGGCACCGGCCGCCGCCGCGGAGCGCGCCACGCTGGCTTTGTAGGTGTCAACGGAGATCACTGCATCCGGGCGCTGTCTTCTGAGCGCGGTGATCACGGGCAACACGCGTCGCAACTCTTCTTCCCCGGTAACGGCGACGCTGGCGCCGGGGCGGGTGGATTCTCCGCCAACGTCGATGATGTCGGCGCCTTCATCGAGCAACCGTATGGCGTGCGCTGTAGCTTTCTCGGAGTCGAGGTAAAGGCCGCCATCAGAAAAAGAGTCGGGCGTTACGTTGACTATGCCCATGATCAGCGTGCGCTTGCCCAGTTCGAGCGCGCGCTTCCCCAGGCTCCATTGAAAGACAGCCCTCATGCGGGAGATTCTAAATGAGAGAAAGCGAAGCGCGGAGAAGCGAAAGGGGAGCCGTTACCTGCGCCGAACGGCCGCATCCCGCTTGCTCATGCTGCGAAGCGCGCCGGGACCCGTGCCAGTCGGCGGTTTGCGCATTCCGTCGAGCAAATCCTTGAGCACGACTGCGTTGTTATGTATCTCGTTCTTCGAGGCAAACAGGAGCGTGAGGCGTTTCCTCTTGTGGGCCAGGCGATAGAGTTCCCGCAAATCTTTTTCGGCTTCGGGAAGAGCCAATTCCTTCAGGTAACGCTTGCGAAAGAGCAGCCATCGTTCCGGCTGGGCGTGGAACCACTTCCGCAGTTCGTTGGAGGGAGCAAGATCACGCAGCCATTCATGCATGGCGATGTCGGTTTTCGAAAGGCCGCGGGGCCATAGGCGGTCCACCAGAACACGCGCTCCATCGGAGCGCGACACCGATTCATACACTCGCTTCACCGCGACCGGCATGGCTTTCGGCTTTCCTCTATCATTGTAAGTCGAGCGAATTGCGGCGGCCTGTGGGAAACTGGGCCTAAATGGCCGCAGACCGAGCGATAAGGGAACGGTGATCGTGAGGGTGATTCGAGTGATCGATGGGATCGAGCGGCCGCGTAACCGAAGACTTACTTTAAGCCCGAGGCTCTGGATTGGGGCGCCCCTGGCCGCACTGCTTGTGCTGGCTACGCTTGCGGGTTGCGATGTGGAACGTCGTAAGTCGGACGCCGAACTCGGCCTCAATCCCCAGCAGGCCGCCGGGCGCAAGATCTACGACAACTACTGCGACCGCTGTCACCGGCCCGATTCTACGAAGGGCAAGAAAGGTCCGGGATTGAAAGGCGTTTTCCAGCATCCATATCTTCCCCAGACAGGATTGCCTGCGAATGACGACCGCGTCACTGACATTATTCGCAACGGCCGTCCCGATATGCCGGGCTACAGCCAGGTGATGAGCGCGCAGGACATGCAAGATCTGTTGGCCTATATGCATACGCTGTGACGGGGAGGAATATGAAGGTTCACCTGAGATTCCTCGTGATCGCTGTCATGCTCCCAGCTATTTATTCGATCTCGGCTTCAGCCGACGATGCCAAGGGCTGGTTTGAAGGTGACTGCACCGGCGCCACATTTCAAATAAGCAAATTCGCCGGGGCTTCCCCAGGGCAATATCTCGTCTTGCGGTTTGATGGCGCCTCTCACCTCGCCATTCAATTATTTGAGGGAGAAGGTTGGTTGAAGGTGCAGGGCAAGCGGTGCCTCAGTGCCGATCAATGCGAGGCAGCTTCCGAGGCAAAGATCTGGCTGAACCCGACGAAAGGGGCCAAGCGCATTTCGGGGAAATACACGGTTGATTTCAGCGGCCAGCATCTGGAGGGACAGTTTCTGGTCAAATACCGGCGGCACAAGGGTCCGGCCTACATTTGCGAGTGAGATGCAACGGCTCAACACTTCGCGCGCCGGGAGTTGCCTTCCGTGGGATAATCTCCCGGTGAAAACCACTGCGCCGTCGGAGCTTTTTCGCAGACTGCCTTCCGTGGATGATGTGATGCGCAGCCCTGCAGTCAGTTCCTTGGCTGCGGGTTACGGCCACGATTCCGTCGTAGATGCGGCGCGCGCCGTGCTGGGCCGGCTGCGGGAGGAGATTACATCGGGGCTGCTGAACGATGATGCTCTGGAGCTTGCGCTTTCCGGTCTGGCCGGAGCAGTGGAGAACCAACTTCGCCGGGCGCTGAGCTATTCTCTGCGGCCGGTGATCAATGCCACCGGCGTAATCCTGCACACCAACCTCGGCCGTGCCCCGCTGGGCGATGTAGCGATCGAGCACATTCGCGAGACCGCCGCGAGTTATTCCAATCTGGAGTTTGACCTCGGTACTGGCGCTCGGGGCAAGCGGGACGTGCACGTGGACCGCCTGTTCCAGCGCTTGATAGATGAAGAAATAAAAAGCGGCGGAGTAAAGAGCGAGAAACCGGGGTCTGTCTCAACCATAGTGGTGAACAACAATGCGGCCGCCGTGCTGCTGGCGCTGAACACGGTAGCGGAAGGCGGAGAAGTCATTGTCTCGCGCGGCGAGCTGGTGGAGATTGGCGGCTCGTTCCGCATTCCCGACGTGATGGTCAAGTCGGGGGCGATCCTGCGCGAGGTAGGCACGACCAACCGCACGCGCGCCGCCGACTATGAACGCGCCATCACCGAACGGACACGCCTTCTGCTGCGAGTGCACCGCTCGAACTTCGAGATCACCGGCTTCACGGAACAGGCTTCTACGGCGGAACTGGCAGTGCTGGCCCGAAAGCGATCCATTCCTCTCATGGAAGACCTGGGCAGCGGCGCTCTTTTCGACATGCGAGCGATTGGCATCAGCGGCGAACCGGGCGTGCTGGATAGCCTGCGCAGCGGCGTCGATATCGTTACCTACAGCGGCGACAAGCTGCTTGGCGGCCCGCAGGCCGGGCTGATCAGCGGCAATTCGCAGTTGATTGCCCGCATGCGGTCGAATTCGCTGTTCCGGGCGTTGCGCGTGGACAAGCTGATCTATGCCGCGCTCGAAGCGACTCTCTTACAGTATGTCCGGCGGGAGCACGATGCGATTCCAACGTTGCGCATGATGCGGCTCACGAAAGAAGCGATCGGCGAGCGAGCCGAGGCGCTGGCGGCGCGAGTAGCCGCGCCGAAGTTGAAGGTTGAAATTGTGGATGGTGAGTCCATCCTCGGCGGCGGCGCCGCGCCATCGTCCATTCTGCCGACGCGGTTGCTGGCGCTGACTTGCGAAGGCCTGAGTGCTGACGAACTGGCCGCACGGCTGCGCGGTTCAGAGCCTCCCATCATCGCCCGGATCGATGAAGGCCGCTTGTTGCTGGACTTGAGGACCGTGTTTCCGGAGCAGGACAATGCGATCAAGAAGACTCTGGCAACACTGGGCCACGATCGCTAATCTTTCTCGCGAGGGAGTCTGACATGTGGAAGACGGTTTGCGCATTGTTGGTTGTAATGGTGGCGACAGTCGCCGGCGCTCCAGCTCAGGAATCGGTAATCGACGCCCAAAGCCGCGTGCAGACTGACCAGGAACACACGAAATGGATTGATCACGTCATGCGGTCCATCGCAACAATCAAGCCGGGAATGGCACGAAAGGAACTTTTCAGCGTGTTGACGGTAGAAGGCGGACTCTCGACTCGCACCCGGAGAAGGTACGTTTACAAACACTGCCCTTATATTAAAGTGGAGGTGGAATTCTCTCCGGTCAACGAGATAGGCACGGGCCAAGACGCGACGTCTGAGGATCCTGACGACAAGATCGTCAAGATCTCGCGGCCATACCTGGAGTATTCGATCATGGACTAGCCTCATCTGAGCATGAGGCTCTGACTGGGCTGCCCAGTTACATTGTGGCTACGCTCTACACTGTCGGACATTCGACCCGCTCACTCGACGGGTTAATCGAGACGCTTCAGGCTCACGGAATCGAAACCCTGGTGGATATCCGCGCCTTCCCCATGTCGCGGCGGCTGCCCTACTTTAATAGAGAATCTCTTGAAAAAAGTTTGCCCGCGGCAGGAATTCGCTATGTCTGGATGAAGGCCCTTGGCGGCTATCGCAAGAAAAGTCGCGAAGACTCCCCGAACATCGGGCTTCGCAACGCGAGCTTCCGTAATTACGCCGACTACATGTTGACCACGGAATTCGAAAACGCCATGGCCGAACTGGTTGCGCTGGCCGAGGGCTCCCGCACCGCTTACATGTGTGCCGAGCGCGTATACTTCCGCTGCCACCGCATGCTGGTCTCCGACTGGCTGGCCGCTCGCGGACATGAAGTGATGCACATTGACCGGACCGGCCCCGTCAAACCACATAGCTTGACCACAGAAGCTCGCATGATAGACGGCGAATTGATTTACCGTGGAGATCGCTTGCTGTAAGGCGTCGAAAATATGATCGTCGGCACAGGCATCGACATCGCGGAGGTTCCGCGCATCGGGCAATCGATCGCACGCTTCGGCGATCGCTTTCTGCAGCGCATTTACACCGCGGGCGAAATCCGCTACTGCGACTCCAAGGCCAACCGGGTGGAGCGCTATGCCGCGCGCTTCGCTGCCAAAGAAGCGGCCATGAAGGCTCTGGGCACGGGCTGGAGCCACGGCGTGCGTTGGCGGGATTGCGAGGTGGTACGGCTGCCGGGCGGACGCCCGAGCATTACTTTTCACGGAAAGGCTGGCGAGTTTGCCGCCAGGCTCGGCGTAAAGAATGCCGCACTGTCGCTTTCGCACACGGCAGAGCAAGCCATCGCGCAAGTCATTCTCGAGAACTAAATCCAGAAACCCGCATTCTGACGGCCCTTCTGCTAGACTGGCGCATTCCGTTCATCATGTCTGCGACCATTCAAGCTGCCGCGCCGGTCTCATCGTCCAGTGAAATTCCCGAACGTACTCTTCTGCTGGGTTTAGGACTAGCGAGTTTTGCTGCATTGTTGCTGGAGCTGGCACTCACTCGATTGTTCTCCGTCGTTCTCTTCTATCACTTCGCGTTTCTCGCGATTTCGATTGCGCTGCTGGGCCTGGGAGCCGGCGGAGTCTTTGCTTATCTGCTGAAGTGGCGCCTGGCGCTAATCCCTACGCGCACTCTGGCGGCGCGCCTGTGCATGGTCAACTCAGTACTGGTGTTGCTGGTGCTGGAAGTTGTGCTGCACGTACCGGTCGCACTCATCGTGACGGGGGAGAATTTTCTGCACCTCAGTGCTCTTTATCTCGCAGCCGCGGTGCCTTTCTTCCTGACGGGATTGCTGTTTTCGGTCGTCTTCGCGCGCGAGACCTGGCGTGTTCCCAGGCTTTACGGAGCCGATTTGAGCGGAGGAGCGCTGGCGTGCCTGGCTGTGGTTCCGCTGCTCAACTGGATCGGGGGGCCGAATACGATTCTGGTGGCGGCTGTGATGATGGGTGCGGCCGCCATGGTCTGGGCCGTATCATCAAGCGCGCGCAAGGTGGCAGGTGGTCTCGTCATCGCATTTGTCGTGCTGATCGCGGCGAACCACTCGAACCGGTTGATTGATGTGGTCTACGCCAAGGGTATGTTCCGCGACCCGGCCTGGGTGGAATTTGCCCGCTGGAATGCGTTGTCGCGTGTGGAGGTGGATCGTCAGGATCAAGCTAAGGTCATCGTCATCGACGCTGACGCTCAAACCTACATTATGAATTGCGACCTGGCGCATTGGCACGACACTGACTGGGAGGGTGACCTCATGTCAGCGCCGCCAGCGCTGGCAAACGTTCTGCGTCCACACGGGGAGTTCGCAATTATCGGTCCGGGCGGCGGTGTCGACGTGCTGCGCGCCGTGGCCAACGGCAGCCCCAGCGTGACCGGCATTGAAATCAACCCCATCATTGCCAATACGATCATGCGTGGGCGTTACGCCGATTATGCTCTCCATCTCTACCAACGCCCGGAAGTTCACATTCACGTGACTGACGGCCGTTCTTACCTGCGCTCCACGCCGCAGCAGTTTGACGTGGTGCAAATGACGCTGGTGGACACCTGGGCCTCGACCGCGGCGGGCGCTTTCGCACTGAGTGAAAACAATCTCTACACGGTGGAAGCCTTCCGGGAATATTTCGAGCATCTCAAACCGGACGGCATGATCGCCATCACGCGCTGGGAGTTCCGCCAACCGCGGGAGGCGCTTCGCGTCGTAGCAGTGGCGATGGAAGCGTTGCATCGGCTGGGCGTCGCCAACCCGGCACGCAACTTTATCGTGGCCTCGCAAGGGGCGCTCGATGAAGACGGAATTCCGGTGGTGGTGCTGGCCAAGAAAACTGCTTTTACCGCGGAGGAAGAGTCCGCGGTGCAGGCTCACTTCGACGAATATGACCAGCTCGATCCCCTCTATCTGCCATCGCAACCTGCAACCGCGGAAGCCCGCCATAATCCGTTTGCCGACTTGATCGCGAGTAATGATCCTTACCGGTTCGCGCAGAGTTATGCCTACAACGTAGCTCCGGTCACAGATAACGCTCCGTTCTTCTTCTTCACGCTTAAAGCCGGGCAAATCCTCGGCCAGCAGGGACTGCGGCAGGGAATTGACTGGAAGGTGAACCTGGGAGTATTGGTTCTGATTCTTGTGCTCGTCATTTCTCTGGCAGCGGTTCTGGGCTTTCTGATTCTGCCGCTGGCGCTCCAGGGAGGCCGCCAGTCGCCACTTCCACTGCTTTATTTCGTGGCCGTAGGTTTAGGTTACATCCTGGTGGAGATAGCATTTATCCAGCGCTTCGTGCTTTTTCTGGGGCACCCCACGTATGCGCTGACCGTAGTCATCTTTCTGCTGATGCTGTCGAGCGGCGCTGGGAGCTTGTTTTCGCGGCGCTGGCTTCCCCGCACCGAAATGGCTTGGATACCGCTGATGCTGGTGATCGTCGCGCTGGTCGCCAACGTATTTCTTCTGCCCCGCGAGCTCGGGGTCTGGGTGGGGCTCGGATTTGGCTACCGGCTGGTGGTCAGCGGCCTCCTGCTGGCACCGCTCGGCTTCGCGATGGGAATGCCGTTCCCCACAGGCTTGCGCGCACTGGCGGCAGGTTCTCGCCTCGCCCTCACCGGTGCGGTGACCGGCGGGGTGAGCGGTAAAGACAACGACAATGCCGTGGAGTGGGCCTGGGCCATGAATGCCGCTGCCAGCGTGCTGGGTTCCGTGCTGGCGATGGTGATCGCAATCCAATTTGGCTTGACCGTGACCCTGGCTTGCGGAGTTGCGGCCTACCTATTCGCCCTATTGCTCCTGCCGGCTCTGCACCCCCAACGTGCTTAAGCGTGGGCTCCAGGTTTGCTATGATGCTGCGAGGGGACAGCGCCGGGTCGGAGCTGTTCCGTGTGCCGCCGACGTTCCGCGGATTGCGGTTTGAGGAAATCATTTGCCGAGCCAGCAGCAGCTCAAATGGTCGGAACTTCGCGTCGGCGTCACGGTGATTGTCGCCAGTCTGGTGTTGGCGCTGCTCTTGTTCCTCATGTCTGGCGGGATCGGCGGCCTCCTGGCGCGCCGCATCACGTTGAAGTCATACTTCGACAACGCGGAAGGGCTGCGGCCGGGCGCGCCCGTACGGCTCAGTGGCGTGGATATCGGCAATGTCGCGAAGATTGTTATTGTCCGCGACAAAGACAAACAGGCCACTCCCGTGGAAGTGATCATGAAGGTGAGCACGAAATACGACTTCAACCTGCACCGCGATACCCTCACTTCTCTCGAGACCGCTGGCGTGTTGGGCGAAACCTTCATGGATATGGACAGCTCGCAGGCCATCGGCCCGCCGGCGCAGGATGGCGACACGCTTCCCACGCGCGTGCATCCCGACTTCAACGAAGTGGTGCGCTCCAGCCAAAGTACGCTGCAGAATATGGACGCTTTGCTGAAGCGCGCCGACCGCATCCTGGCTTTCGCAGAGAGTGGCAAAGGCTCCCTCGGCAAGTTGATTTACGATCCCACGCTCTATGACCGCTTCTCGCAGACAGTTACGGAACTCAAGACCGTGGTCGACGAGATCGCCAAGGGACAAGGCAGCCTGGGCCAGTTGATCAACAGCAACGATGCCTACACTAAGTTTCTCGCCACCCTCGATAAGATGAATGCGGTGATCGACGACCTGCAAGAGGGCAAAGGCACCGCCGGAAAATTCTTGAAGGATCCGTCTCTTTACAACAATGCCAACGAGACCGTCGCCAACTTGAAGAAAGTGAGTGAGGACCTCAATGCCGGCAAGGGAACCGCGGGAAGGTTGCTCAAGGACGAGGAACTGGGGAAGAAGATCGACACCACGATGACCAAGCTTGCGGAACTGACCAGTGAACTCGAGGCGGGCCAGGGGACGGCCGGAAAGCTGCTCAAGGACGAAACGCTCTACAACAATCTCAACCACACGCTGGAGGAGGCGCAAGGGCTGGTGAAGGCGATCCGGGAGAATCCCAAGAAATATCTCAGCATCAAACTGCACATCTTCTAACGGGATTTGCAATTGTGCAATCGGGTAATTGAGTAATTGAAAGACTCTTGGCTCCAATGTTTTCAAATTACCCAATTACTAAATTACCCAATTACCCGATTCCCTTCAGTGCTCACCTATGCCGAAGACTGCGCTCAGTAGCAGAATCGTGAGCACTCCAAACGAAATTGCGCCGTACTTCCAATCCTGTTCACGCAGAAAGAGAACGCCCGCAACCAAAACCCGCGCGACCGGCGTGGCCAGCATCAGGAGCACCCCTGCGCGTTCGATGCCCAGCGGTATGCGGCCTGGGACGAAAAGTCCGACCAGCAATCCCCCCAGCATAATGAAGAAACATCCGAAGGCGCCCACGCGCAATACCAAAGCAACCACTCGATCGAAGGCCGGTTCGCGGAGCTGGCTCATGCGGCGCCTCCCGTGAGCAGGTGCACGAACAGATGACCGGCAAGGTAGAGCATGATCGCAACCAGCAGATAGACGACGTATTTCGTTTGTATGCGCGGCGCCAGGCGCGCACCCAGCAACGATCCCAGAAACACGCCGACCGCCAGCGGAGCAGCGATCTCCACCAGAATGTCTCCGCGGCGGTAGTAGACGATGGCACTGGCCGCGGCGGTGACTCCGATCATGAAATTCGATGTGGCCGTGGCCACCATTAGTGGAACATTCATGAAGATGTACATCACCGGAACTTTAATGGGACCGCCGCCGATGCCCAGTAAGCCGGAGAGCCCGCCTGCGATCAGAGAGGCGCCTAGCCCGAGGGGATAGCGCTGCGGCTCGTAGGGTGGAATCACGGTCTCACCATCTCCGCTTACCGCAGGTTCCTCTGCGTCCCTTACTTTGCCGCCGCGCAACAAAATAGTGACGGAGCTGTACAACAGGAAGCCGGCAAACAGACCCTCAAGAACATTGCGGTTGAAGTAGCCGACCAGATATGCCGTCACGGCCGCGCCCAGAGCCGTTGCCAGTTCAAGCGTCATGCCGAGACGAATGTCCGTGGTGTGGCGCTGGAGGTGCACAGAAGAACTTGCCGCCGAGGTGGTAATCACGGCCACCAGACTCGTGCCGATGGCCTCACGGATGGGAATTCCAAAGTGCAGTGCAAGGATAGGCGAAAGCAAAATGCCACCGCCAATGCCGGTCAACGCTCCCAGCAAGCCAGCAAAGAAGCCCAGCAGCACCAGGAGCGCGCTCAGCATGCCGCGTCTAGGACACCACCCGCGGGGTGGAAGTCGACTCGGCCTGCTCGTGTGCGTGATAGCTGGAGCGCACCAGGGGTCCGGATTCGACATGGCGGAAGCCGAAGCGCAGCGCTTCGTTCCGCAGTTCACGGAATTCCTCAGGCGTGTAGAACCGGGCGATCGGCAGATGGTCACGCGAAGGACGCAGATACTGGCCCACGGTAAGAATGTCAACGCCGCGTCCGCCGAGATCGCGGAACACTTCGACCAATTCCCCGGTGGATTCGCCCAGTCCCACCATCACGCCGCTTTTCGTCACCATGCCAGGAGAAAATTTCTTGGCGTTTTCGAGCAGCGTGAGAGTGCGCTCGTATCGGGCGCCGGAGCGCACTGCGCGATAAAGACGAGGTACGGTTTCGGTATTGTGGTTGAGAACGTCAGGTTGCGCCTTGAGCACGATCTTCAACGGTTCTTCCAAACCCTGAAAATCCGGAATCAGCACCTCGATGCGGCAATCCGGAATCAGCTCGCGAGTCTCGCGGATGGTTTCGGCAAAAACTCTGGCGCCTCCGACGTTGTCATCGTCACGATTCACGCTGGTCACGACCGCATGCTTCAAGCCCAGCGTGGCCACAGCCTCAGCCACCCGGCGCGGCTCGTCCCAGTCGATAGGTCCTGGGCGGCCCTTCGGCACGGCACAGAATCCACAGCGCCGGGTGCAGATGTCGCCCAGCAGCATGAAGGTCGCGGTCTTGTGATTCCAGCACTCGCCGATGTTCGGGCACTGCGCCGACTCGCAAACCGTGTGTAATCCCAATCCGCGCGCCAGCTTCTTGAGGTTGTGAAAGTTATCCCCGACGGGTGCTTTGGCGCGCAGCCAGTCCGGCTTGGGCATCCGCAGCGGCGGCCCCAGCTCGATCTGAATCAGTTGAGAAGTCCCGGCCATCGCTTCGATTCTATCAGCTTGAACCAAAGCCTTGAGCGAAGGGGTGCAACGGCATAGAATGCAGGCGAACTTTGGGGTATGCGCTCAATGAAGGGATTCTGGAAGTGGCTGGGCAGGGGGTTGCTGGTTCTGGTAGTGGTCCTGATTGCGGCCATCAGCTTGACCATCGGCTGGAGGCCGTTTCTAGGTCCGCGAGCCCGTCCACTCACGGAGCGCAAGTTCGAAGCCACGCCGGAGCGCCTGGCGCGCGGCCGCTATCTTGCCAATGCGGTCTCCGGCTGCATCTACTGCCATTCGGAACACGACTGGAAGGCCCCAGGCGATCCGGTGGTCGAGAGCAAGCTGGGCGCTGGTCAGATTTTCCCAGTCGCTGACTTGCCCGGAACCGTGGTTGCCCCCAACATCACGCCCGATTCCACAACCGGAGCGGGCACTTGGAGCGATGACCAACTTGCTCGAGCCATCCGTGAAGGCATTGGTCACGACGGCAGAACATTGTTTCCGCTGATGCCCTACGAGCACTTTCGAAGCATGTCGGATGAAGATCTGGCCTCGGTGGTGGTCTATCTTAGGTCACTGCAGCCGGTACAGAACTCGCTCCCCAAGACCGAGATTGTGTTCCCGGTGAAATACTTGATTAGAAATGCGCCTCAACCCGTGACTTCCCCTGTACCTGCCATCAGCTCCACTGACCAGGTCAAGCGCGGTGAGTACCTGGTCGGGATCTCAGGCTGCTCAGACTGTCACACCCTGGAGCACCAAGGGCAGCCCGTCTCCGCCTTGGCCTTCGCCGGCGGCTTTGAGCTGAAAGGCTCGTTTGGAACCGTGACCAGCGCCAACATCACTCCAGACCCTTCGGGCATTTCGTATTACGACGAGAACTTGTTTATCCAAGTCATGCGGACAGGCAAGGTGGGAGCTCGCGCCCTGAATCCCATCATGCCCTGGTTCGCATACCGGAACATGACCGACGATGATCTCAAGGCCGAGTTTGCCTACCTCCGCACGCTGAAACCAGTCCATCATCGCGTGGACAACACGCTCACTCCGACTGTGTGCAAGATTTGCCAGGGGAAGCACGGAGGCGGAGACCAAAACTGATCGCGTCTTCTAACCTACTTCGACCAGACCGTAGGTATGCTGCCAGCGCGTTCGCAGGGCGACCAGGGCCCGGCTGATTTCCACCTGTGTGACTTCAGAATTCGGACCAGCCATCACCGCCGCGGCTTCGCGCTTGGCCAGTTCCAGCAATTGCCGGTCGCGGATCAGGTTGGCCACGCGGAAGTTCGGCATCCCGGCCTGCCGCGTCCCGAAGAACTCCCCCGGCCCCCGCAGTTCAAGATCGAGTTCAGCGATCTGGAAACCGTCGTTGGTGCGCACCATGGCGTCGAGGCGGCGCTCTCCTTCTTCCGTCACTTTGCCTCCGGTCATCAAGATGCAGTAGGACTTCGCGGCCCCGCGTCCAATGCGCCCGCGCAGCTGGTGAAGCTGCGCCAGTCCAAAACGCTCGGCATGTTCGATCACCATTACGGTCGCGTTCGGCACATCGACGCCCACTTCAATCACTGTGGTCGCAACCAGAATCTGCAACTCGCCTTTCTGGAACATGCGCATGACCTGATCTTTCAACTCAGAGTCGAGCCGGCCATGCAGCAGACCGACCTTAAGATCAGCAAATACTTTCCCGCTCAGCTCGCGGTACATCTTGATTGCGGCCTTCAGTTCGGTCTCCTCGTTTTCGGCGATGACCGGGTAAACCACATACACCTGATGCCCCTTCGCCACCTGCTTGCGTACAAAGTCCCACACCTCGGGCGAGCGGTCGTCAGTGATTCTTCGCGTGACGATGGGGGTGCGGCCCGGAGGAAGCTCGTCGAGCACGCTGAGATCGAGATCCCCATAAAGAGTTAGCGCGAGCGTGCGGGGGATGGGCGTGGCAGTCATCACCAGCACGTCAGGCTCGGCGGGATTCTTGTCATCACTGCCTTCGCCTGACTTCTTCATTAACTTCAAGCGCTGCAAAACGCCGAAGCGATGCTGCTCGTCAACGATGACCAGGCCCGGCTTCGCGAACTCAACTTTCTCTTCCAGCAGCGCGTGAGTGCCGATAATGAGTTGCGCGTCTCCCTGAGCGATGTGGCGGCGGATTTCGCGTTTGCGATCGGCTTCCAAAGACCCGGTTAGTAGGACGATCCGGTATCCTGCATTCTCCAGAATTCTTCGCGCGGAAAAATAGTGCTGCTGCGCAAGAATCTCGGTGGGCGCCATCAGCGCCACCTGGCAGCCGTTTTCGATGGCGATGATCGCCGCCTGAAAACCGATAATGGTCTTCCCCGAGCCCACATCTCCCTGCAGCAAACGCCGCATGGGATAAGGCTTTTGCATGTCGTCGGCGATCTCTTTCAGAACCCGCTTCTGCGCGGCCGTGGGATGAAAGGGCAGAATCTTCTTAATCGCCTGCCGCACCCGGTCGTCCAGTCGAAAGGCAACGCCGGTTTGCGCCTTTTGCTGGCGGCGCTTGAGTTCCAGCCCCAACTCGACGAAAAACAATTCCTCAAAGATCAGGCGAATGTGTGCCGGCGTGCGGGACGACTGCAAGTCCGCAAGGCTTTCTCCAGCCTCGGGCCAGTGCATTTTCCACAGCGCCTCTCGGGGCGAAACCAGAGCCAGACGCTCGCGTACCGCTGCCGGAATTGTTTCGGCAAGATCGGGGGTTAGATCATCCAGCGCGGTCCGGATAACCCGGCGAAACCAGCGTGCCGTTACGCGCCCTTGTCCGGCCGACTCGTAGATTGGAACGATTCGCCCCACTTCGAGTGATGCTGCCGCTTTGTCATCCGCGCCGTCTGCGCTGCCATCACCCAACATCTCAAACTGCGGCTGGATAATCTGCAGTTCTCCGCTGCGCTGGTCTTGCTCCACCTTTCCGTACAGCGCGATTAAGTGGCCGGGCTTGAACCGATCCTGCAGGTAGGTGCCGTGGAACCACAGGCAGCGCAGCTTGGATCGCCCCTGGCCCACAGTTAATTGAAAGATGGGCATCTTGCGGGTGCGAAACAGTCCAGAGTTGCGGACTTCGCCAATCACGGTAGCCATTTCGCCGGCGCGCAACTCCCCAATCCCACGCGGATTCAGCCGGTCTTCATAACGAAAAGGCAGATAATTCAGCAGATCTCCCACCGTGGCGATGCCCTTGGTAGCAAGTATCTCCGCCAGCCGCGGACCAATTCCTTTGACGTACTGCACCGGTGTGGTGAGTTCAAGCATGGCGAAGCTTCCCAAGGAATGTTAGCAGCAAGTCGTCGCATAAATGACGCGCTCCGTGTTTGCTGGCGAAATGGCGATGCTACGCCAACAATCGTTCACGCACGGGCAACTCTCTCGGCATCGGGTATCATCCCTCCCATCATGTTGGCTCGGGTTTGTCCTTTAGTCCTGTTGCTTATGAGCGGAGCTGTCGCCCAGCAGGATTCCAATCTGCGGGTTCAGTCGAATGTGGTACTGGTGCCTACTCTGGTGAAGGATGCAGAAGGTCATGTCGTCTACGGCTTAACGCAAAAAGACTTCATAATCGACGATGACGGCGTCGAACAGACCGTTCATCTGGACGATTCCGCAGAATCCGAGCCCGCTTCGGTTGTCGTAGCCATTCAGACTGGGCGGAGAGCCTGGCGCGAATTTTCCAGAATGCGTGGGGTCGGCGCCATGCTGATCCCGGTTTTTGATCAACTTCGATCGCGAGTAGCTTTGGTCGAATTTGATAGTCAAGTCCATCTGGTCGAGAACTTCAGCGATGATGAAACATCAATCAACGAAGACCTTAAGGGGCTGCAAGCGGGCGATAACGGAGCCGCAATTCGCGATGCCGTAGCGTTCTCGGTCAGGGTGCTTGAAAAAGAACCGCCCGAGCGCAAGCGGGTACTGCTCCTGGTGAGCGAAAATCGCGACCATGGAAGCCATGTCACCAAAACCGATGACGTCGTGGCTGCCATTGGAAACAGCAACACCACTGTGTATGCACTGGCGTTCTCGCCTTCGCTCTCGCAGGTGCTGGACACCGAGCGCGGAGCTAACCGGGACGAAGCGTACTGGGACGCGCCTCCCGACATCATCGGCACGCTTCTGATGGCCAGGAATGCGATGAAGAAAAACATCACCAAGGCAATTGCATCGATGACCGGGGGCGAGTACGAATTGTTCACAACTCACAAAGCCTTTGAGGATCGCCTGGTTGATTTTAACAACCACTTACATAGCCGCTACGCACTAAGCTTCGCACCGGAAAGACCACACCCTGGGCTCCATCAGATCCAGGTGCGCCTCAAACAACCTTCCTCTGGAATAAGTGTCCTGTCGAGAACCAGCTATTGGTCCGTGGGCCCGATTCCGTGAGCCTGGCCCGCTATACATGACCCCGGTGTCTAAACCCTCGGTGCTCATAAATCTGATCCAAGCCCTCTGCGCCATCATTCTAGGCAACGTGGCGTACTTCCTCCTTGCGCCGTCCCTGCCCCTGCCGCGCCACCGGCCGTTCCAGTTCGACGCCGGCCTGGTTGTGGACTTCTGGTTCTGCGTAGTTGCCTATGGGCTGATCCGCAGCGCCAGAAGATGGAAATAGGGGGAATCCCTGATCCCTCCGGCAGAGATTTCCTAGTTACTTTGGGAACCTCTAACAAACGCCTCCGCCACGTTACGATATCCCCTGAAGTATGAATAAAATCGCAGTCCTGTACGATGCCGGCCAGGCTGTGCTCTCCACCTTCGATCTGGACGAGGTGTTGCAGCGCATCCTGGCGATCGCGCACGACTATTTTCATTTGCGGAATGTGGCGATTGTGCTGCTCGACAAGCAGTCGCAGGAGTTGTACGTCCGCTCCCAAATTGGCTGGGATGAGGGCCAGGACAAGATTCGAATGTCTCCGGGCCAGGGAATCACAGGGGCCGCGGCGCTCAAGAAGCAGCCCGTCTATGCACCCGACGTTACCAAGGACCCGCGCTATTTCTGCTCCGCCAAGTCCACCCGTTCCGAGCTCGCCATCCCCTTGATGGTGCGGGACGAAGTCGTGGGCGTGCTCGATTGCCAGAGCGACCGTGTGGATCATTTCGAACCGGAGACCATCGATCTGCTCACTCTTTTCTCCACTCAGGCGTCGATCGCCCTGCAGAACGCGCGGCTCTACTCTCTGGAGGAACAGCGGACGCGGCAATTGCAGGCAATCAACGCCATCGCCCAGCAGACAACGGCGGTTCTCGACCTGGAAGAACTGCTGGGCAGGGTTTGCGAGCTGATTCAGGGCGCATTCCGCGTATCGCACGTCTCGCTCTTCCTGCGCGAGGATCACGACCTGGTGCTGCGGGCGCATCACGGAACCCTCACCCCCCGCGTTCCGGAAGGTGGCCGCTTCCCGGCGAACACCGAGCCCTGGGCAAGCATTCTGGCGAGCAGCACTACGGCGATGGAAATGGATCTTTGCGTCGCACCCAGCAGCACCAAGTTCTTCGCCGAATCGGCCTCGCGCATGTGCATTCCCCTGGTCTCGTTCGGGCAGACCCTCGGAGTCCTCGCCCTCGACAGCGAGAATCCTGATGCTTTCCGCGACGGCGACCTGCAGTCCCTGGAATCGGTTGCCGACATCTGCGCCACGGCCATTCAGAACGCCCACTACGTAGAGCGCGTAAAACAGCTGGCCTACCTTGACGGCTTGACCGGCATCTTCAACCGGCGCTTTTTCGAGTTGCGCATCATGGAAGAGATTGAACGCGCCCGGCGCTATGGCACGGGCATGGCCGTCATCATGGCTGACATCGATCAGTTCAAACGGCTGAATGACGAGTTCGGGCACGTCCTGGGCGATGAGGTGCTGCGCCAGGTTTCTTCGCTGTTTCACCAGCAATTGCGGAAGATTGACGTGGTTTGCCGCTACGGAGGCGAGGAGTTCGGGATTCTGCTCACTCAGACCAACGCCCAGCACGCCATGAAGATTGCGGAGAAACTGCGGAAGATGGTGGAAGGCTGGCTGTTCCCGGGTGTGCCCCGGACCGTCACCATCAGCGCCGGAGCCGCCGCCTTCCCCGAACAGGGCACCACCCGCGACGAGTTGGTGAGAGCCGCAGATTCTGCCCTCTACGCCGCCAAGCAAGCGGGACGGAACAAAGTCTGCCTTGGGAGTTTGCCGCGCGCCCACTCGGCAGGCTCTTAAATCAAGTGGTCACTGGCCACTAGCTTCTAGATGTCGAGTGAATCCACGGTCATCCCGTGGCGAAGCTGTTCCATCTCTTGCTGCAGCTTCTCGCGGCTCTTCTTCAATTCTTCCTGAATCTTGGGCTGGAGTTCCTGCCTTAGCTTCTCGCCCTGCTCCCGCAGCTGTTTCTGCTGGCTGCAGAGAGCCTTTCGCACGTCCGCCGAGGCTTTGCGGGTTTCTTCCCGTGCCAGTTCCATTTGGGGCCGGAGTTTGGCAATTTCGTTCTGCACTTCACTTAACTCAGTCTGCGTTTCGGCATCCAGCTCTTGCCCTTCGAGGCTCTCCTCAATGATTTCTCCTGATTCCTTGTGCTCGGGCAAGGTGAGAGTAAGAGTCTGTTCCTTCTTGTCGCGGATCACTCCCACGCTAACCGATCCCCCGCTGTGGGAGTGCAAGGCGTGGGTGAAGTCGCTGGTGTCATGGACGAACTGGTCGCCAACACGAGTGATGACGTCGCCGGCGCGCATCCCGGCTTTGTCCGCGCGGCTGCCCTTCTCCACCGATCGCACCAGGACTCCATTCCCGTTCTTGGCGCCAAAGAACTCGCCCAGTTGCGGCGTCAGGTTCTCCACCATCACGCCGCTGCGCAGCGACGACTGCACGTAAACCACGCCGATGCTCGGAATCTCGAAATTTGGAATGTTGGGCATTTCGAAATGGAATTCCTTGTCTTTGTCCCTATCCCCCTCCCTTGGAGCCATATGGGCAAATTCGTTGCGCCGATCGCCGAGTTGCACTTTGATGGTGACCGGCTGTCCATCGCGGCTCAGGCCAAGCGAAACCACCCGTCCCGCCGGCGTTTCATGGATCATCCGCTGCAGCTGGGTCTTGCTTTCAATGGGTGTTCCATTCATGGTCAGGATCACGTCGTGTTCCTTGATGCCCGCCTTGCCCGCGGGAGCATCCTGGTCGACCATGGTCACTTCGACGCCTTGTTCTTCCTTCAGCTTCAGCGCGCCCAGCCGGTCGGATGTAATATCCACGATATCCACGCCCAAATATGCGCTTGTTCCCGACTCTTCGCTGGGGATACCGAGAGGTTGTGAGGGTTCAACCGTCCATCTTTGTGCGGCTTGCGACAGGTTGAGCAGCAAAGGCAGCAGCACGATGGTCGTCAAAATGGGTTTGTGCATGGCCAACCTCCTGAATCCTGAAATTTATCGTCATCCTGAGCGAGCGCAAGCGACCGAGGGCGTTTGGCTCGCTTCCTTATTGACTCGCCCGCCTGAAGCAAATATCCCCGGTCGTCGTGTGGACCTTCAGAACGGGACCGCCTCCGTTCAGCTTGCCCTCCGCAGTCAGGGGCTTCGGGCTCCACGGACCGCTTTCCCCAGCAATGTGGATGTCGGGAAAGTCGGACGTGATATGGTGCCCGTTACCCAGGTCCACGCTGGCGCGCACTGAGATGGCAACATCAGGCGCGATGTAGACCGTGATATCTCCCGCCGAAGTCTCGAGCACGGAGTCGCTCGGCGCAGCTCCGGTTTTCACCAGCTTCACGACGATTCCACCCGCTCCGGTTTCCACCCGCGCAGAAGGCACACCAAAGAGTTCGATGGTGCCGGCGCCGGCATTCGCACCCACCCACTCCCGGGCGGAGGTCAGGCGAATGCTGCCACCCGCGGTCTCAATGTCCGCCGGACCACCAATGTCGCCCAGGTTGATACTGCCTCCCCGCGTCGAGGCTTTCACCTTCCCCAAACACTTCTTTATCTCTACATTTCCGGCGCCCGCTTCGACCACGGCGCCCTGTTCGCCAGAGAGCACAACCACGTTGCCACCGCCGGTCTCAGCCTGGATTTTTCCCTTCACTGATCCGATCGAAATGTTGCCGCCTCCGGTTTCCAGCTTCAGATCTCCGCCCACCGTCCCGACTTCAATCGAATCGCCGCCGGTCTCCACATTCACCGAACCACCAATGTCATCCACCCGCACCTTACCGCCCCCGCTTTCAATCTCTACCCGTCCGGTGATGCCAGTGGTTTGCACATCGCCTCCGCCCGTCTCGATCTTGACCAAGGCGGTGTCGCGCGGAATATCAATCACGAACTCACCGGAGAACTTGCGCGGCCGTCCGCCTTCCCAGTCCCCTACGATCCAGGCAGTATCGCCTTTCACATAAGAGTTGATCTTGAAAGACCCGAACTGGCGGCGCGTGTCTTTCTCGGACGAATAGGAGTGGCTCTGAACCACGTAACTAATACCCTGTTGCTGGCCTCCGCGTACCACCACCGAGCCCATGTCCAGCCTGACTCTTAGGTTCCTGGCCGCTGCCAGCGTGCCGGTGCTGGACTGATTCAAGGCGCCTTCGTGAGCTCCATGTGTTTCCTGCCCCAGTGCCAGGGGAGCAAGCGCGGCCAACATGCAAACCAGGCCGGCGAATTGTGGCGAACGCTTCAAAATGATCCACCTCAGTTTCTGTCTCGCTTCCTTACCGCTTCTGTCCATCTCAATCAATTTCCGGCAACTGCGCCAGCATGGTGCGGGCTTGCGACTTGATGTACTGGCTTTGATCCTTGGCCGCCAGCGTCATTAAGACGCCGCGCACGCTGCCATCGGCCTTTACCGGCTCAATCAGGCGCAACGCTTCGGTGCGCACGCCCGGGTTCGAATCGCTCACCAGAGCTTCCAGCACCGCGTCGCGGACGCGTACATCGTCTTTCACGAAGCCGCCCAGACCATCCAGAGCCTTCAGCCGGACTCCCGGATTCGTGTCGTATTGCAGCGCATAGACCAGCGCATCGCGCACCTGCGAAACATCAGGCTTCTGGGTAAGCAGATCCACGGAATCCATGCGCACGCCCGAATTGTAATTATTCCGCGCGGCAAACAGTAGCAGTTGCTGGATGCGCTGGTCATTCATCGACCCCTGCGTCTCCAGCGTGGAAACCGTGTCGTACTTGATGTCAATCTTATCGGTGCCCGGCTCCTGCGCAATGGAACGGATGCCGGTGATCGAAGCCTCGGCGGGAACGGGAGTCGTGCCGGTAGCCGCAGGCTGATGAACAAATACTCTGTAAGAAGTTCCCACTCCACCCGCGAACCCAAGAATCAAAATCACCGACGCGAGCGCCGGCGAGAAGCTCACCTGCCGCAGCCAGTTCGCTGGATCGAAGACCAGCCGCCGCCAGAAACCGCCCGGTTCGGCCGTTTCCAGCGCTTCCTGCAGCCGCATGCGCGAAGCTGCCAGCAAGTTCGGCGTCGGCTCCGCCGCCCGATCCTGCGACAACAGAGCTTGAAACTCCTGTTCCGCCTTCAGTTCGGCGGCGCAGTCGGCGCAGCGCGCCACATGCTGCTCCAGTTCATGGCGGGCATCATCGGCCAGCTCGCCATAAACATGCAGCGTGATATTTTCTCGAACCCATTCGCATTTCATAATCGCACCCCCTCGGGGGAAACCGTCTCTTAAGTTCATGTGGGACAGCCGCCTCGGCCGTCCGCCGGGCGCAGCCCGGCCCTTGCCTATCTCATATCCGCCAACTGCCCGCGCAATTTCTGCGTGGCCCGAAACAGCGTGTTCTTGGCGGTCTCTTCCGTCGTATGCAAAATCTCGCCCACCGTGCGCAGCTTCAAACCGTGGTAATGCTTCAACTCAAATACCATGCGCTCGCGCGGCGTCAATTTTTCCAGCGCGCCGGAGATTCGAGCCCCCAACTGCCGCCGCATCAAGTCACGCTCCGGATTCGCTCCCGCTCGCCCGTCCGGTACCTGATCGAGCAGGTCGTACTCCCCGCCAGACGCGTCTTTCACCACCGGCGCATCTTCCTTGCGCACATTCTTCTTGCGCAGATGGTCCAGGCAGAGGTTGGTCACGATGCGGTAAATCCATGTATAGAAGGAGCATTCGAAACGAAAGCTTCCAATGTTCTTGTAGGCCTTGAGGAAGGCGTCCTGATACACGTCCTGGGCGTCGTGCTCGGCCCCGGTAAGATGCAGCGCTAGCCGCAACACCGCCTGATCGTAGTGACGCACCAGTTCCTCGAAGGCGGCGCGGTTCCCGCGTTGCGCCTCGCGGATGAGGATCGTATCGTCGATGCGGCGTTCTTGCCCAGCCATGCGGCCCCGCACGGGGTCCCGGTTCTCGCTTGCTCCGTTACCGCTGACTTTCTCCGCTCGATACTTCGCTTTCGGGAGCGCCCGTTCACCAACCGCAAGTGTTACTGCCCAAACATCGGCCGGCATGTTGGTCGTGTCCTCTACCGCCCGGTGTCAATGCCGTACCCGGGCTTGCACAGGAATAGACGGTCAGTCAGTGGAACCGTGAGCAGAAATTATAGGCTGCCAGGGAATCTTATGCGGCCTAGGTGATTCTTTCGTAATGGTTTAGCGGGAGACAGAACAACAACTCACGGTGTGGAACACCGATTTGGCAAGCGAAATGCCCTGCTTTTCGTGCAAGCGGGACGGAGAGCAGCGCGGCAAGGTTTCTCCCCTGCCTACTCCGCCACCACTTCCTTCTCAATCACAACCTTCAGATGCGCGGTCACGTCCTTGTGCAGCTTCACCGGCACGGTGAACTCGCCCAGGGTCTTCAACGGTTCGTGAAGCTGGATCTGCTTCCGGTCCAGATTGATTCCCTTCTTCACGATAACCTCGGCAATGTCGCCCGAGGTGACCGAGCCGAACAACTGATCGTGCTCGCCTGCCCGCTTCTGGAACGTCGCCGATAGTCCTTCAAACTGCTTGGCCAGCTCTTCGGCCTGCGTCTTCTCCTTGGCCGAGCGCCGCACCGAAGCAGCCTTCATCTGCACGATGACAGCCTTGTTGCCGGCAGTGGCTTCGATGGCCAGCTTGCGTGGCAAAAGATAGTTGCGCCCATATCCTTCGGCAACCTTCACCACGTCGCCGCGCGAACCCAGCTTGGTTACATCTTCTTTGAGAATGACTTCCATGATAGCTCCTAGCTTCTAGCTGCTAGCTTCTAGCCAAACCCCCGCTCCAGCACGACAAAAGCTAGAAGCTAGTAGCTAGAAGCTGCTTCTTACGATGCCCGCCCGGCAAACGGCAGCAGGGCGATGTTGCGCGCCTGCTTAATGGCTGCGGCCAGCCGGTGCTGATGCGGCGAGCACACGCCCGTCAGCCGCCGGGGCACGATCTTGCCGCTCTCGGCGACGAACTGGCCGAGCAGCCGGTAATCTTTGTAGTTGATGTCGGCAATTTTCTCCGTGCAGAACTTGCAAACTTTCTTTCTCCGGAAAAACTTGCGCCCACCTTCCCCGCGCGGCGGACCGCCCGGTCCGGAACGTCCGCCGCCGCCGAAACGCGGACGGTCTCCAGAAGGTCTGAACTCGCGCGGTCCATCACCAGCTGGCCGCTCCGGCCGCTCGCTTGGTGCTTTCGTCTCTTCAGCCATAACGCTCCTTAATCAGTGGCCAGTGACCAGTGGTCAGTGGCCAGTCAAACCAATTTCGGCTCTTGGAACTGGCCACTGATCACTGACCACTGGCCACTGTTCTTACGCCGTTGCCGGAGTTTCCGCCGCCGGCGGCGCTGGCGCTTCTTCCACCGCTGCCGCGGGCTGCGCGCTCACTTTCTTTTTCGCGTCGCGCAGCTTCTTGATCTTGTCCAGGCGCTTCTGCTCTTCATCGATGCGCACCGTGAGGAACTTGATCACCGGCTCCGTAACCCGCAGACGGCGTTCCAGTTCATGCACCACCGTGCCTGCACCTTCAATCGTCAGCAGAATGTAGACGCCCTCGCGGAACTTGCGCACCGTATAGGCCAGACGGCGCTTGCCCATGCGGTCCACGCTCTTGATCGAACCAGCCGCGGCAGTCACCGTCGACTCCAGGTTCGAAATCAGCTTCTCCAGATCCTCGTCCGCCATATCCGGCCGGACAATAAACATCAGCTCATAAGTACGATTCATTTCCGTCTCCAAATCTTAAGCAGCGGCCAGTGATCAGTGGTCAGTGACTAGAGACACTCGCTACCGCGAACACCATTTTCGGCACAGCTTTGCAAATTCTGACCACTGGTCACTGATCACTGTCTTTCCGGTTAAACCGGTTCATGGCCGCCGCCGCACCTTCGGTCAAAATCGCTTTCACCGCCTCTGTGGCAGTGGCGAGCATCTCGTCCACCACCGCCAGATCGGCCTTACGAAACGGCGCCAGCAAATACCCCTCTCCGTCTTCCACCTTGCGCTCCGGAGCCACGCCCATCCGGATGCGCAAAAAATCCTGTGTGTCCAGCGCGCCGATGATCGACTCGATCCCATTATGCCCCGCCGAACTCCGCCGCGTGTGAATCCGCAGCGTGCCCAGCGGAAAATCCAGTTCGTCCTGAATCACAATCAAGTCCGATTCCGGTTTCACTTCGTATTCCGCGACCAACTCCCGCACCGACAAGCCGCTCAGGTTCATGTAGGTTTCGGGCTTGGCCAGCAGCACCGCTTCGTCCCCAACCTGTATTCGCGCCGTGAGCGCCCGGCACTGCCGGTTCCTGATCTCAACCCCCCGCTCACTGGCAATGCGATCCACCACCAGAAACCCCAGGTTATGCGGCGTGAATTGATACTCGATGCCAGGATTGCCGAGACCGACGATCAGTTTCACGCCACCATCCCAAGCCATGAAGGAACGTCCCATGTGGGGACGGCCGTCTCGGCCGTCCAGCCGAGCGCAGCGAGGCGCACCCTGCCCTGGCCACGGAGTTATTTCTTCTCCTTTTTCTCGGCCTTCTTCTCGGCCTTTTCGGGCTTCTCGGCAGCCGCAGCAGCCTCGCCCTCTTCCTCCGTCTCCACCTTGCCCTTTTTGATGACTTCGGGCTCGGCTGGAGCAGCTCCAGCTTCTGCCGCCACCGCTTCCGGCGTAACTACAACTTCTTCCTTCACGGAGGTCACGTGGGCCACCGGCTGGTTCGCATCCGAAAGAAACTTCAGCTTCGGGTTGTGCGGCAAATCCGATACGCGCAGCACCTTGCCGAATGTAAGGTGGCTGATATCAACGTCGATGTGGCTGGGAATGTCGCCCGGCAGGCACTCGATCTCCACCTCGCGCAGCATCTGCTCGAGAATCCCACCCTCCGTCTTCACGCCCTCCGCCACGCCCTGCAGCATGATGGGCACGTTGACTCGCAGCGCCTTGTCCATGGCGATTCGCTTCAGGTCGATGTGCAACAGATGGCCCTTGATCGGTTCATATTGCCAGTCCACGATCATCGCCTTGGTGCGCTCTCCGCCATGCAGCGCCAGATCAAAAATCGTGTTATGCCCGCTGTCGGAGCGCAGAATTCGCAGCACATGCCGCGGGTCCACGCTTACCGGCAACGCGTCCTTGCTCGCCCCATACAGCACGCCGGGGATCTTGCCTCCGCGCCGCACCCGCCGGGCCTGGTTCTTGGTCCCAGCCTCCCGCGGCTGCGCTTCCAAAATGTTTTGTTCCAACGTGGTTGCCATAATTTCAATTCCTGTTTAGATGAATAACTTGCTGACCGAAGTCTCTTCGTGGATGGACTGAATCGCCCGTCCAATCAATCCCGCAATCGAGAGTACCGTAATCTTTCCTCCCTTTTCCGTGCGCGCCCTATCCGCCGCCTCGGAGAGCGGGATCGTATTGGTGACCACCATTTCCTTGATCACTGAGTTGCGTACATTCTCCACCGCCGGGCCCGACAGCACCGCATGCGAGGCGCAGGCATACACCGACGTCGCCCCGCTATCCAGCAGCGCCGAAGCCGTCTTCACCAGCGTTCCCGCAGTATCAATCAGATCGTCAATGATCAGACAGGAGCGCCCGTTGACATCGCCGATCACATTCATCACCTCGGCCACGTTCATTTCCACCCTGCGTTTGTCCACAATGGCCAGCGCTGCGTCGACCTTCTTCGCGAAAAACCGCGCCCGCTCCACGCCTCCCGCGTCCGGCGAAACCACCGTAAGATTCGGCAGATTCAGCTTCCTGAAGTGATCTACCAGCACCGGCGAAGCGAACAAGTGGTCCACCGGGATGTTGAAAAAGCCCTGTATCTGCGGCGTATGCGGATCCACGATCAGCGCCCGGTGAGCGCCCGCCGTGGTCAGCAGGTCCGCCACCAGCTTTGCTGAAATCGGGGCGCGCGGCTTGTCTTTGCGGTCCTGCCGCGCGTAACCGAAATATGGCATCACCGCCGTAATTCGCCGTGCCGACGCGCGCTTCAGCGCATCGATCATCAGCAGCAGTTCCATCAGGTGCTCGTCCACGCTCGTGCTTTTCGTGCTATTCGAGTGTGCGGCACGGCAGGTCGGCTGCATCACGAACACATCGCAGCCCCGCACGTTCTCCTGAATTTGCACGTACGCTTCGCCGTCGGCGAAGCGGATCACCTGCGCCTGGCCCCGCTGCATCCCGAGAAACTGGCAGACCTCGTCAGCCAGCGGCTCGTTCGCGGTTCCACTGAAAATTTTGAATTTCTCGTCCACCCGCGCGCGCTGCTTGCGATCTGGCTTCTCCTCGGGCGTGGGTGGGACCTGTTTCTCGGCCTTATCCGTTTTTTCCGCCGGCGTAACCAAAGTGGCCATAGTTTTTCAGCTTTTAGCCTCTAGCTGCTTGCCTCTAGCAAACCAACTCCGCCCTGGCTAGGAGCTAGCAGCTAGAAGCTGATTTCTTGGCTGGGCCGCTAGGATTCGAACCTAGACAAAGTGCTCCAAAGGCACTTGACCTACCATTAGTCGACGGCCCAGTAGGATTCTTGGTTTTTGATTGATCCCGAAAGTCGGGCATCTCCATTGTCAATCAACCATCAAAAATCAACAATCAAAAACTCGCCGCCAGTACTGGTCTCGCGTCAGCGTAACCGTCGCCTGCGCCGCCCACCCCTGCCTGCGCAGCCGCGTCACCGCCACTCGCGCCGCCTCTTTCGAAGCGAACAGCCCGTACAATGTTGACCCGGAGCCCGACAGAGACGCATACCTCGCCCCCGCGCGTTCCAGCGCACACTTTCCTTCACTCAGCTCGGGATACTCAGGAAAGACGACCGCTTCAAAGTCGTTCTTGATCCCGGCCCGGACAAGCTCGAGAAGCGGATTCTCGGCCCGGCCCCTCCTGGGTTTCACAATACTGGAATTCTGACGAGGAGCACCGGAGTAACTCGCGCTCAACCACGCAGAAAGCCCGCGGCCAAGCTCAACCATTCTATCGGATGGTGCGGGGAGCGTCAATTCTGCCGTCCCAGCTTGTCCCGATATCCTTCGATCCCACCGCCTGAACGCATCCGGAGTCGAAACTCCCACTCCCGGAGTCACCACCAAGCATGCCATCGCCGGCAAATCTGCCAGGGGATACACCTGCTCTCCACGCCCCACCCCCAGCACCGTCCCGCCCACCAGAAACAGCGGCAAGTCCGACCCCACTTCCCCCGCAATCCGTAGCCGCTCCTCCGCATGCAAAGCCTTCTTCAGCACCCACTCCAGTGCCAGCAGCGTAGCCACGGCATTCGCGGAAGCGCCACCCAGCCCGCCCTGCACCGGCAGCCGCTTTTCAATGTCAATCGCTACTCGCCCCTTGGCGTCCAGGGCCTGCATGGCCTTTTCGACAATGCGATAACACGTATTCGACTCATTTTTCGGAACCCGCGGGTCGGTGCATCGAATCTCAATCCCACGCCCTCGCTCCACGCTCACGCGGATTAAGTCATGCAACCCGATCGTCTGATACACGCTCAACAGATCATGGAACCCATCCTCCCGTGCGGCACCAATGCGCAGTCCAAGATTGATCTTCGCGAAGGATCTGACCTGTACCGTCATGGCAGCAAGATTGTAAGCGATCCCAGCCCGAGAGGTGGCTCCCGGCCGGCAACGTCCTGCATCCCGGCTCTTTTCTCCTTCTCACCAGCCGTCAGCCCGCCTGCCAGTCCTACCACTTTGGTAATCTCGACCCCCGCCGAGGATTGGAGCACCTTAATAGATGTGATCCTGATCACAAATGTATGTGATTCTGATCACACGAACTGCCTCCCCACGGCCCTCCCGCTTGGCATAAGAACGACCGCAAACACGAGCGCTGGCTCCCCACTCGGGAGCCGCTTTGAGCGCTATCCCGCAAGTTGGGTGCAAGCCGTTGCCTGCGGAAAAGCAAGTAGATCGACACAATTTTAGCCCGCGTTCCCTGACAAACGCGGATTCGCCTGCGTGCAAAGGGCCGGGCTCAGAGGTTTGTATATGCGTTGTCTGATTGTCCGTCTTTCTTTGCTGTCGTTGCTTCTTGCGGTCGCAACCTTCGCCGCCGCGCAGGGTAACTATCGAGTGATTCCCGTCACCGACGGTGGCACTATCTCCGGGACCATCAAATGGTCGGGACCTGCGCCGCGCGAACTCGATTTCCCGGTCACCAAAGATCCCCAAATTTGCGACCCGGACGGCAAGAAAACCGTCAGCCTCGAGCGTCTGATCGTCGGACCCGAGGGCGGCGTAGCCAACACCATCGTCTATCTCAAGAACATCTCCGCCGGGAAAGCCTTGGAACTGCCCGAGCAGAGGCGTCAGCTCGACCAGAAGCTCTGTCACTATGTTCCCCACATTCTTCTCGTGCCCCAGAACGCGGAGTTGCAGATGCAGAGCTCCGACGCCACTCTGCACACCATTCACATGGACGGGGCAGCCAGTTTCAATCTGCCATTTCCCTTCCAACATCAGGTCGTCTCCCGTACCATGTCGACGCCCGGTTTGATCAATCTGCACTGCAACGGCGGCCACGTCTGGATGAACGCCGAGATGATGGTTGTTTCGCATCCCTACTACGCCGTCACCGACGAGAGCGGACGCTTCGAATTCACCAGCGTGCCCCCCGGCACCTACCAGATTGTCGCCTGGCATGAAGGCTGGGGACTCGCAGGTAAGGAGCAGGCCTACGACGTCCTAACCGAGCGTACAGTACAACGCCCGATCTTCACCGAACCAAAAAGCTGGGAGAAATCAGTCACGGTCACCGCCAATCAGCCCAGCACAGTCAATTTTGTGATCGGGAATAAGTAGGCGACCGGAAACGGGAAACTGGAAACTGCCGCGGAGCTATCCTCTTCGCTTATACAGCACCGCAAACTCGAACCCCGCATTCGCCGGAAACAACTCCGCCATCTTCCTCAACCGTTCGGCCAGCGCCGAGGGCGCCAGCAGCGGATAGTCCCGCTCCCGCAGATCGTAGTAATCCACATCTAGGTACAGCGATAGCAGGTAGATTGAGATCGTGTCGGAAAACGTGGCTTCGAAGTATTCGTTCTTGTAGCGCTCCGCATCCGGCCCGCCGGCCGTGCCCAGCTTGCGCGCTTCAAAGGCATCCAGTGAAGTTTCGCCGCGCGTCCCCGCTTCCACCTGCTTCCAGGCCAGCTCGCTGAATTCGTGCGAGACTCCGGCGATCTCCACCAGCGCATGGCCTACGTTGATGTAGAACTCGAAGGCCACGGAAAACTTGTCGTCCATCAGCCGGGTCGAAATGAAGACGCACTGCGAATCGCCCAGATTCAGGTTGCGATGGCAAACCGCGTTGTCGCTTAGCGCGACATCATAGCGGTCCGCGATCAGGACCTCTTCCCCTTGGCTAACCGTCAGCGGCACAAAGTAATAAGCTTTGCGCTTAAGTGCCGCAGCAATCTTGCCCGGCACCGCCGCGATCATGCGCTCCAGATCAAACGAGCTAATGGAGACCTCGCCGGCCACGGCATAGCACACTCCGTTCGCCGCCTGCGAAACCGGCGTCATCCGCACCACATCCGCGGGACTACGCGTAATTGCTGGCGCTGCCTGCGACATAATTACTCTTTTATACACTACGGGGCTCGCGTGAAACTGCTCGTGTGGAGCGGGCACTCTTGCCCGCTGCCTTTGACTTTGCTCTTGCCGTCGCACTTGCCCCCCACCTAACATGTCTTCGTCCCGGCGGTCACTCCGACCTCTATCTTCTGAGCCAGAAATGAAGCACAGCCGCGAAGCAGTATTCTGCCGGAGTTCTCGCAGACCTCATTGCCAAACGCGAACTATTCCCTTGACTTGGATTCCGAAAAGAGCCATCCTATCTCTACACGCATTAGTTCTTTGACATCCGAATAGCAATGAGATAACTCCCGTGAATCCAATATTTTGCGATTCCGGCCCCTGATTCCAAACCATTTAGCGAAACCGAGAACCGCTAAGTCCCTTGAATGGAGTATTTTGCAAGTAAGTCCTTTACTTGCAGGATTTTAGCCAGATTCAAGCCAGATAAAAATGTCGTAACTTGCTGATTCCATAGATTTTATCTGATGTCGATCTGTGATTTTTCCCGGTCCAGATCACGGTCCGGCTGCCGTCGGAGATCATCGAATGGTGTAGCCTAGAATTATGCCGTCGAAGCCGCGCCCACCCCGCTGGTATGCCATCCCGGTGCGCGTCCTGCTGCTAACATTCATCGGCACACTCCTCTCATTCGCCGTCAGCCTGCTGCTCGGCATCATCGGGACTGTGGCTGTCTCCGCCCTGCGAGGCGTTCATCCCGACATGACGGTAGCCTACCGCCAGATCGCCCTACCCGCAGCCGTGGTCGCGGCTGGCATCATCTTTGTGCTGACACTAACCATGGAAATTCGCCACTACCGCCAGTCGAAGACCCTGTCCGCAATTGAGAGGATGAGCTGATCATGCCCGGTGACGCCGCGCCCCGCATCGCCATCCCCATGCCCCATTCGATCGATCGAGACTATGCCGAGCGGGCGATCCCGCAATACGAGCGCGCCGTCGAGCAAGCCGGAGGCATGCCCGTCCGCATTCCGCTCGACCAGCCGCCAGCCGACGTCCTGAAAATCATCGAGGGCTGCGACGGCGTGCTCCTGCCCGGCAGCAAAGCCGACGTCGATCCCTCAAAGTTTGGCGCGCAGCGCTCTCCCCGCACCGCCGCTGCCGATCCGAGCCGTGACGTCGTCGACCAACTTCTGCTGCAGGACGCCTACAACCGGCGCAAGCCCGTTCTCGGCATCTGCTACGGCCTGCAGAGCCTCAACGTCTACCGCGCTGGATCGCTAATCCAGCACATCCCGGATTTTCTGCCGGAAGACTTGCGCACGCGGGTCAATCACGAAGCGGGAAAGAAGGTCACCATAGCGCACGCGGTCGAGATTGAAAACGATTCCAAGCTGGCGGAAATCCTAGGCAGGGCAAACCAACTGGTCGTCCAAGTCAACTCGTCGCATCACCAATCCGCTGACACGATTGGAAACGGCCTGCGCATAGCAGCCCGCTGCCCCGACGACAACATCATCGAGGCCTTGGAAGGAACTTCCCCGGATCACTTCGTGCTCGCTGTGCAATGGCACCCCGAGCGCTCCGTCGACGAAGACGGGCACTCCCGCGCGATCTTCCGCGCCCTGATCCAGACAGCAAAGATCAAAGCGGCCGACACCCAGCGGCGGGATGCTAAAACTACTTAGTCTTCTCCCGCGCCTTCTTCTTCGTCCGCGTCTTCTTCGGTCGTCGCTTCTCTAACAACACCACGACATGCGCGATGGCGGCATTTTCCAGATTGAGCCCTTCCGGAGTCTTAGCTTTCAACCCGACGCAATTGGCTTGTACTCCCAACAATCCCGCGACGCGCGCCCGAATCGCCGTGGCGTGGGGTCCAATCTTAGGAGCAGCCAGAATCAAGCTGGCGTCGAGATTCGCCACGCCGTATCCCGCGTCGTACACGCGCTTCAGCGCCTCGCGCAGAAAGACTATCGAATCCGCACCCTTCCACTTCGGGTCGGATGGCGGAAACAAGGCTCCAATATCGGGTGCGGCTACGGCTCCGAGGAGAGCGTCGGTGATGGCGTGCAAGAGCACGTCGCCATCAGAATGCCCGCCCAGCCCCTTGTCGTGCGCCAGAGCGATGCCGCCAATCTTCAGCGGAATCCCCTCGCGAAATTCGTGCGAATCAAACCCGTAGCCAATTCTCAAAACCGACCTCTGTATCTTCGTATGAGAACATCGTATGGACAACGTCCTTCACTTCTTCAAGTAGAACTCGGCCAGTTCCATGTCTGCCGGGGCCGTAATTTTGATGTTCCGCGGAGAGCCCATCACCACAGCCACTTCGTGGCCTGATCTTTCCACCAGCGAAGCTTCGTCCGTACCGAGGAATCCGTCCGCTGACGCTTCATCGAACGCCTTTTTTATCACGCCGTAGCGAAAGCCTTGCGGCGTCTGTGCCATCACGATGCCGGCGCGCGGAAGCGTCGCCTTGACCAGCGCGCCCCCGGCCGTGCGCTCGACCTGTTTCACCGTGTCGATGGCAGGCAGGCCGGCAATCGCCGCGCCATACTTCTCCGCCGCATCGATTACTTCCTGAATGATCTCGCGGGTTACAAGCGGACGCACGGCATCATGTACGAGAACGATATCATCGTCATGCGCCGCCGCTGCAAGCGCGTTCAAAGCGTTCTCCACCGACTGCTGGCGGTGTTCTCCGCCGACGACGAGTTCTACTTTCTTCTTCAAGATGTCTTTATTCAGCACATCGCGCGCTTCGGTCTCGAGCCGCGCACGAAACCCTGCAATCTCGCTTTCTCGCAGAGCAATCCAAATCTCGCTCACCGCTTCGACGGCGGCAAACTTACGCAGGGTATGGATGAGAATCGGCGTGCCACCCAGGTCGGTGAACTGCTTCGAGGGCGGCGCCTTCTTCGGCGTGCCCTTAGCGCCTACGGGCATGGGCACCATGCGCGTTCCAAGCCCCGCAGCCGGAATGATCACGACCACCTTCATAGCGGGGTGTAAGTATACGAGCGGGAGCGGGGGAGTTCAAATGCGGACGCAGTTCAAGACCGGCCGTTAAGGCTGGGGCTTGGTCTCGACCAGTGTGTTCGGGACCGCCGCGGCAGGCACTGCCGAACTGGGGATAACCGGCACTGCCGGTTGGACCGCCACGCTGCTCCGGCTAAAGGCCCGTTCATCCCATTTGCCGAAGATCATCTTCCCAGCCGTAGTCTGCAACACGGATGTGACCGAGACATCGATGGTTTTGCCGATCATCTTTCTGGCGTTGTCGACAACCACCATGGTGCCGTCATCCAAATAGGCGACGCCCTGGTTGTATTCCTTGCCCTCTTTGAGGATGAATACCTTCATGATCTCGCCGGGCAGCACGATGGGCTTGAGCGAGTTTGCCAGCTCGTTGATGTTCAGCACTTCGACCCCCTGCAGCTGTGCCACCTTGTTCAAGTTGAAGTCGTTGGTGATGATCTTGCCTTCGTAGACCTTGGCCAGCTCGATCAGCTTCAAGTCCACTTCGCGGACGGCAGGGAAGTCGTCTTCCACAATCTGGATTTGCAGTGTGGCCATTTTCTGCAGGCGCTGAAGAACGTCGAGGCCGCGGCGGCCGCGGTTGCGCTTGAGCGAGTCGGCCGAATCGGCGACGAGTTGCAGTTCGCGCAACACAAACTGCGGGGTGACGATGATGCCGTCGAGGAATCCGGTTTCGGCGATGTCGGCGATGCGGCCATCGATGATGACGCTGGTGTCGAGAATCTTGTAGCTCTTCTTGCCCTGCTTCTCGCCGCCAAAGATGCCGCCCAGAGCAGCCAGGTTCAGCAGGTCACCCTTGCTGGCGCCAACGATCAGGCCGACATAGGCCATCAGTAACATCACGAGAATTTGCAGGAAACTCTGAGTGTTGCCGGCCGGCACACTGCTGCGAATCACCAGGGCAAACAGGTAAGCCCCGCAGATGCCGAGGATGCTCCCGATAGCCGCGCCGATCAGCCGCTTCAGGCTCACCCCGCGCAGCTTCCATTCGAACAGGACTATGCCCGCTCCGACCAGTGCGCCGATTCCGGCATCCAGGTTGCGAGGCAATCCGAAGGGAGCAATGATGTAACAGGTAGCCGAAACTACGATGACAAAAAAAAGACGTACAAGAATCAAATCCACAATATGACCTCCCCCGAATGCAGCTGCGCTGGACATCTGGCGCGATGCACCGGTGCCATTTCCTCGCCGCCCCAGGCGGGAATCGGCAAATCAGCATGCGGGGCGCGCAAGAATTAGGGGAATGAATGTACGCCCCGTCCCAGCCCATGGAGGCGTGGCCGGGAAAACCTCAGTAAACCAACGCCAAGAGTATATACCTGACGGCAAATAGGGCGAAGGAACGTTGCGTCGTTACAGCCCCGTGGTCGGTTTCCCGTGGTCTGAGGGGGTACCCGTCCTGCTAGACTTCCCTGCATGACAGCCTTAGTGATCACCAGCCTGTCCGGGCCGGACGCGCTTGCCATTCAGGACACCGCCGAACCTACTCTGAGGCCGGGACAAACACTGGTTCGGGTGGCCGCTGGAGGAGTGAATTTTGCTGACTTCATGACCGCTCAAGGCGGCTACCCCGGAACGCCTGCACCACCGCTGATCGCCGGGCGCGAGTTCGCTGGGGTGGAAGAAAGCAGTGCACGCCGGGTGATGGGCTACATCCAGTGGGGAGCTTTCGCCGAGAGAGTTGGCGCCTACAGTAACATGCTGTGGCCCGTCCCCGAACACTGGACGGCCGAACAAGCCGCCGCGTTTCCCGTCAACTACTTCACCGCGTATCTCGCCTACTGGCAAGCCGGTATGACTCAGCCGCCAGTCACCGGCAAGACCCATCGCGTGCTCATCCATGCCGTGGCCGGAGGCGTGGGCACGGCGGCGGTACAGATCGGCCACATTCTGGGCGTTGAGATGTATGGGACTTCGTCGTCCGACGGGAAGTTGGCGAAAGTGCGAGAACTCGGCCTGCAGCACGGCATCAACTACAAGCAACACGACTACGAAGAAGTCGTGAAGAACCTCACCCACAGCGAAGGCGTGGACGCGGTGTTCGAAATGCTGGGCGGCGAGCATACCGCGAAAAGCCTGCGCTGCCTGCGCGACTTCGGACGCGTCATCCAGTACGGCACTGCGACTGGCAAGCCGCCGCAACTCGATGTGCGGGCTTTGTATGCGAAATCCGCCAGCCTCCAGGGCCTATGGCTAACCTACCTCTCGCAAAAGCGCGAGATCATGGAACCCGCCTGGAAGCAGCTCTCGGAATGGATTGGGCAACGCAGGCTTACTCCGGTGATCGGCCACGTCTTCCCGCTCGATCGTGCCGTGGAAGCTTACAAGCTGCTGCAAGAGGGCAAGAATTACGGGAAAGTTGTGCTCAAGATTTGAGATTGCTGACGCCGAATCACTGCCGTCCCAGGTATTGGATACGACTGTTGAAGGCGCGCCCGTTGCCATCGATGAAAGTGGGGGAGGGGTGGGTTGGATCAATGACGCTGTTTGCCAGTTGGGCGTTGGCGTGGTTGGTGACGTTGTCGAAGCCGCCGCGCAGGGCCCAATAGCGCCTGAACAGATGAAAGCGCTTTTCGAACTGCAGATTTATGGAATAGTACGTGGGAAGACGAAGCGTTTCGGAAGCAGAGGCGGGAGCGATTTCTCCCTGGTCGGTGGTCGCCAGAAACGGCAGGCCGGTGCGGGCTTCGCCAGAGTAGACCAGATCTAGTTTGTGAATGACCGGCAGTTTGAAAAATGGCACTATGCCCCATCCCACGAAGCGATTCGGCGTGTCCCACGGATAGGGACCGGGACGCTGCGGGCTCAACAGCGGAATATCCAAACTGAAGTCGAACATCTGGTTGGTAGTCGCGCTGGAGCGGGTGTAGGCACCGAAAATCTCGTAGCGCTGGCGAAAGCGATGGCGCACACTGACGGTAAAGGCGTCGTAGCGGTCGTCGCGTCCGTTCCCGAGAGAAAAGATCCCGTCCACCGCGCCATTCCGCGTGTTGTAGGCGAAGCCATGCACGCCGCGCTTCTCGAGGAACTCCAGTTTCAGAAAGATCGCGGACGGCAGTTTCTTTTCAAAGCCGATGCTCCAATTCAGATATCGCGGGGCGTCGAGCGTGCTGCGGTCCACGGCAAATGAGGTCGGGATGGGGATGGGCGCAGGCTCCGGCGTCCCCGGGGGCAGCTTTGTGCAAGCAGCAGCGTTGTCGTTGGCGTCCTGCGGGCATCCGTTCGAATCGAAAAAGTAATCGACCCTCTGCCCCTCGACGGCTTGATGGATCGGTCCCAGGGTGGTGTTGTCATAAATAATTCCAATGCCCGCCGACAGTTTGGTATTGCTTTCATCGTCGAAGATGTAAGTCCCTGCCAGGCGCGGCGAGAGCAGCGGCGTCCGAATGATTTCATCCCAATCGAAGCGCAAACCAGATTCGATGAGCAATCGGTTCGTAACCAGCCAGCGATCCTCGGCGTAGGCGCTCGCCTCGGCGTTGTAGAGGGGAGAGTAAGCGCCCCCGGAGAACACGGCATAGCGCGCGCAGGTTGTCGCCGGCACCACAGGAAGGCCATTGGGGTCGATCGGACAGGGCAGCAGGGGAACATTTGGCTGCAGAAACGAAATGGGCTGGCGGAGGAACTCCGCACCATAATTCAAGCGGTCGAGGTCTGTGCCAACCCTAATGTCGTGGCGTCCGTGCCACTGATGCGGCGGAAGGTAGAGATTCGCCAGGCCCTGCACTCGACGGGCCAGCCCGCTCTCCGTCAGGTAATAGTTGCCTGCGGCTCCCACCGGCGCCTCGATGTACGGACTATCTCCATGAGGAGTAAGAGACACGTTGTACTGATCCACGCCGAATCCGGTTTCGAGCAGCGCACCGCTGCGAAAATAGTATTGGTCCTTGAGTGACCCGAGGTAGGCGGTTGCGGACTCCGTTGAAGTGCTCGACAGCGGCTGAAGAACCGACAGCCCGTTGTTGGGATCGTGATAGTAGTTCGACAGAAAGCTGACCGTCACGATGTTGCGAGTGGTCAAGTTGGATTGCAGCTTGGCCAGGTTGTCCACGCGCCAGGGGTGGTCGCGATCGGAACCGGCGGGAAGCTGCTTAACGAGGTTGTCATCGACCTCACCGTCAAGCGCGTCGATAAACCACATTTTTCCTTTGAGAATGGGTCCGGACATCGTGTAAATGGGCGTCCACTGGTTGAGGGAGTTCCCTTTGGTGGTCTGAATTGAGGGGAAGAAGTCCGTGGTCGCAAACCGGAAGCGATCGTTGCCCATGCGAGTATTCAAGGCGAGCACGCCGCCGGAACCTTTGCCAAACTCGGCCGGCTCCCGGCTCGGGGTCACCGCGATGGAGCGGAATGAGTCGACACTGGTCTGCACCACGAGCTGGCCGTTGGTCGGCTGGGTCACGTTGAAGCCGTCAAGCAAAAGCAGTGTCTGGTAGGTCTCGGCGCCCGCCACATGCGACTGGCCAAAAGCATCAGGCGTGACTCCGGGGATGAACGTCAGAGAGTTGCGGTAGTCACGCGGCCCCGGATACGGAATGTCGTTAATCTCGGTGCCGGTGAGCTCGTCCTTGGCGGAGATTTGCGCCGGGTCGATGGCCGGCGCGGATTCCACGACGTCTATCACTTCATGCGCCTCTTGCTGATGGCGGACAGTCACGTCCACATCGGCGGTGACGCCGACTTGCACATCGGGCTGCACTACAGCGTAGAAACCGGTCTTTTCGACTCGCAGCTGGTAGGTTCCGGAAGATAACTCGGTAAATTCACAATGGCCGGCGAAATCGGTTCCGCAGCGCAGCGGAATGGCGGGCGGCGGGGGTTGCAACTGCACGCGGGCGGACGCGACGGCCACTCCGTTTTCGTCAGTCACGGTGACGATAAGCTTCTGAGTGGCGGCAGGGTGATCTGGAGAAGCACGCTGCGCCGAGGGAGACGATGAAGACGAAGAAGTCTGTGCCAGGGACGGCAGCACCCACAACACCGCCAGCGCCAAAAAAAATGCGCACTTCACCGCAGGACTCCACCGTTCATGGTTCGAGTATGGAATTATTCGTGCCGAGCGGCAAGTACGGCGCGCAGTTCCTTGCTCCACGCTCAAACACCCACTCCTCGCTCACCAGAAAATTCAACAATGAGCACAGCGCGATAGAAACGCCGTTCGCGGCGAGATAGTTCAGATGGCACAGGCCAGCCAATGCCTTCATCAGGGCCAGATTGCCGGCGATGGAAACTCCGCCAGTGGTTAGATTGAAACGCAGCAGCCGCGGCAGCGACTTTCGCCATGAGGGCTGCACCCGGTCTGCCCATGTATAACGCTCGTGCCAGAAGAAGTTGTGTACGACAGCCGCTTCCACCGCGAGCGCAGTCGCCAGCAGATAACTGAGATGGAATCCGCTCTTCAATGCCAGTAACACTGCCAACTGCACTGCGATCCCGAATCCACCGACCAAGTTGAACTTCAACCAGCGCAAGGCGGTTCCGCGCCAGGCGCCTGCGCCATTCCTGCGCCTCGGAACCAACTCTCTCCCGTGAAGGACGCGGAAGCTCGCCGTCAGGTTGTCTCCGATCCCGATTCTCACTTGCCTATGCTCTCTTCGCGATAAAGCCGCAGCGTGTTCTGTGCGGTGAAGAAGACCACTATCAGAGCCATTCCGGCCAGGCCAATCGTTCCTCCCAAGTCGAACAACTTGTAGTAGCCACCGAGAAAATGCACTTGCGGCTTCCACAGCAGCACCAGGGTGCCCACCACGAGCAGGATGCGCAGCTCGGTTGGACCAAAGCGCCAGAACGACAGCCGGAACTCTCCCAGCGCGTGGGTCGCGAGATAGGACTGAATCGAAAGCATGAGGAATGCAACCAGCAGGCCGATGGCAATCGAGGGATGCATGTATCCCGACAAGGCTAGCCCGCCCATCAGCGCCAAGGCACCGAAGCTATCGACCATGTGATCCACGTAAAAGCCGTAGCGCGGACGCAACTGTTGGCGTACCCGCGCCAGCGTTCCATCGAGCGAGTCTCCCAGCCAGTTCAATGCCAGGCAAACAATCACCCCGAGTAGCGCGTACCGGTTCCAGGCAGCCAGCGTGTAAGACGCTCCCGCCCCGACCTGCGCCGCCAACCCCAACGCAGTCAGATGGTCAGGGCCGATCCATTGCGGCGTGTGCGCGGCCAGCCACAGCAGCGCGCGTTTTTCATGGGCCGCCACCCAGCTTTCCTGCACCCGCCGCATCTCGGGGAACGGCCGTGCCCGCCTCATCTCCAATAGGACGCGCGGGTTCACCTGCTCACAAAACTCGGTCATGGTTTGAGAACCGGGGCTTGCCAAGAAACGACTCACCATACTGGCCTCCTCGCTTCCGCGACTGATCTTCCGCGGTGGCTCGGAGGTCACTTTGCCGTGGATGGTGTTCGGCGGCAATGCACCCGCCATCAAACGTGGCTCAACTCAACATCAACTGGCAAACCTTTCATCCACAGTTCGTTACGGCGGGAAGTCCTCTGCGAAGAACGCCTTGCCGCGCCCGGTACGCGTGTGTTTAGATTCTCCGTCCGCGACGGCTGATATGCGTCGATAGCTCGACACCGTCCTCACCAGTGTCAACCCGCCAGTGTCAATAAAGGAACTATCCAGGTCTGATTCGAGCGATAAACTCGGTTGCGTGTGCGAGCCTCTGGTAGGCTTTGAAGGAAATTCGCGTCCCGCGCACGGGTATAAGGAAGCGAGCCAAACACGCCCTTCGGTCGCTTGCGCTCTCTCAGTGC
>JBAUVZ010000131.1:0-4089 GCA_049583505.1 Candidatus Sulfotelmatobacter sp. | reverse complement strand
TGAGCGTGGCGCGGTCGAATGTGAGTACTTCGATCCGGGAGCTGGAGGGTTGGGGGATTGTGCGGGCGGTGCATGTGCTGGGCGACCGGCGGGAACATTATGAGTCGATGAAAGATGTGTGGGAGATGTTCCGGCTGGTGATTGAGCAGAGGAAGCGGAGGGAGATCGATCCGACACGGGAGATGCTGCGGCGGAGTCTGGAGGAATTGGATCCGAAGGAAGCCGGGGCGGAGTTTACGCGGGAACGGCTGACGGCTATGGCGGGATTTTTTGAGGCAGTTACCGAGCTGCATGATCAGATGAAGCGGCTGCCTACGGGGACGGTACGGAAATTGTTGCGGATGGGGACTAAGGTGCGGAAGAAGGCGGGATAGTTCATTCGGCGAGAAAGATCCCCACCCTTCGACTTCGCTCAGGGCAGGCTTTCTCGCAAAGAACGCGAGAAATGGGGCACCCGGCTGAAGGGGCATCTGTCCCGGGCGCCCTCCGTTGCGAACTGCTGGTCGGGCCTGTGATAGTTGTAGGGATCCTTCGACTGCGCGCTCAGGATGACAGATCATTTTAATTTCGCATACTTTCGAGAGGGTGGGCATGGTGGAACATAGTGGAGAGTCGAAGAAGATTTGGGTGACGGTGACGGGGTTGCCGCTGACGATTGCTTTGGAGTGGCCGTTTCACCGGTCGAATTCGGGGGCGGATTTCTGGGTGTTGCATGGGGACATCCGGCTGGAGAATTCGGATGGGCTGCATGCGCCGGTGGCAGTGAATTTGTCGGCCACGGTAAGAGAAGTGGTGGCGTCGCTGGAGCCGGTGGATGTGGAGGCTCCGGTGATTAATGCGCTGCGCAAGGAAGTGGATCATCGGCAGATTGAGTTTGTGAAGTCGGGGAAACTTAAGCCGGTGGCGTTTTCTAGCCGGCATTATGACTTTAAGCGGGCGAAGTGGGTTTTTGGGAAAGCTACCGATGAGGTAATTGCGACGTTTTTGGAGCGGAAGGTTTATTGGGGGACTCGGTTGAAGTCAAATTCCCCGCCCTCTCGCAAAGAACGCGAGAAGGACGGGGCACCCGCTTCTGATGAGACATTGGCGCGAGTTTGGATTGGGGATCCAACTGACGCGCAGTATTTGGAGACTACGCCGGCGCATTTGCTGGAAGTGGCGGGACGGCTGGCGGGGGATGGACTGGTGCGAATGGAGCGCGAGTGGGCGGGGGCGACTGACGGGCTGATGGGACGGGGGGAGAAATTTGAAGCTGCGATGCGTGCGGCGGTGGAAGAGTTGGAGAAGAAGCACGCCTTTGAGCGAGGGTAGGGAGTCGGGAGTCGGGAGTTGCGAGTACCTAGTACCCAGTTAGCGACGCTCTGCGGCTGGAAAATCGAGCTCCAGGTTGGCCTGAGTCGGCATCCAAAGGAGTTTGGCACTGAGGTTTTCGCGGGTGGAAAAGTCAAAGGCTTTAACGCGGAGGGCGCAGAGGAAAAACTGGGGCTTGCTAGTGTTTGTCCTGGTGATGATAGGTCCGGGCTGGGCGCAGGCGAGTGAGCCGGGGCAGAATCCTACGCAGAATTCTGGACAGGCGCCTGGGAAAGAGCTGCCGGATGCTCCGGGAGAGAGTAAGAAGAAACAGAGTGGAAATCCGGTGGAATTTGTTACGCACAAGACTAAACACGAACTGCTGCGGGCGCGGGACTGGGAGTCGGGATGGATCGCGGGCGAGTATGTGGGCAGGAACCGGACGCTGGTTACTCCTACTCGAGAAGAGCGGGAAGTGATTTATTTGCGAGAGACGCTGATTACTCCGGAAGCGTACATGAAGCGGATGTTTGCGGCAGCGATTGACCAGGTGCGGGGGACGCCGCGGCAGTGGGACGATGGATGGGGAGGGTATGGGGAGCGGTGGGGGTCGCGGGAAGGACAATTCATTGCGGCCAACACGCTGGCGGCGTTGGGCAATGCGAAGCTGGGATATGAAGTGCGTTACGACCAGTGCAAGTGTCAGGGGCTTTGGCCGCGGACGCGGCATGCGATCGTGCGGAACTTTCTGACTTACGATCGCAGCGAAGAGCGGCGACATCCGCAGTGGGCACTTTATGGAGGAGCGTTTGGGGGTGGGATGATTTCTACGGCGTGGAAGCCGAGTCCGAAGAATGCGTTTGCTAACGGCGGGTGGGCGGCGCTCGAGCAGGGGGGGTGGGGGACGGCGCTGAATTTTGTTACGGAATTTTCGCGGGAGATTAATCGGAAGCAGGGAGTTAAGCAGAGGCCAGTACCTAGTACCCAGTAGCGAGTGCGGCGAGGATGGACCGGCGGAGCAGTGGTGAAGTCAGCAAAAAGCAGATTCCTCACTTCGTTCGGAATGACAACGTCTACAAGATTGCAGCGATCCAATTACTGAATTAGCTACTGGATCAGCGTGGCTCCGTTGCCGTTGGGTTCTTCCTCCGGCGCTAAGACAACTGCGGCGGCTACGCGGTCGCCGGGTTCCATGTGGAGGAGGCGGACACCCTGGGCGTTGCGGCCGGATTCGCGGATGGTTTTGGAATCCATGCGGATGATTTTGCCGTATTGGCTGATCAGCATGACCTGGGAGTTTTCGTCTACCAGCGCGATCGCTACTACCTTGCCTACTCGCTCCGTCGTTTTGATGTTGATTACGCCTTTGCCGGCGCGATTGGTGAGGCGATATTCATCGGCGGGAGTGCGCTTGCCGTAGCCGTTTTCGGTTACGGAGAGAATCAGGGTGCCTTTTTGGGTTAGGTCGACGGTTTCGGCGGGCGGGATCTCGCTTTCTGCTTCTGCCTCGCCTTGGCTCGCTTCGCTCGCTGGACGGCCGAGGACGGCCGTCCCCACATGGTCCTTCTCTGCTTCCACATGGTCCTTCGCTGTTCCTTTCGCTTCTGGTCTTGGCGTTACCGTCATGCCTACTACGTAGTCACGCTCTTCGAGGTTGATGCCGTTTACGCCGTAGGCGGCACGGCCCATGGGGCGGACGTGATTTTCGTCGAAGCGGATGGCTGCGCCTTCGTGGGAGGCGATGAATACGATCTGGTTGCCGTTGGTGATGCGGGCGGCTACGAGTTCGTCCCCATCTTCGATGCTGATGGCGTTGATGCCGTTGGAGCGGACGTGCATGAACTCGCGGAGCTCGGATTTTTTTACCAGGCCGTTGCGGGTGGCAAAGAAGATGTATTTGTTTTCTTCTTCGAGATCGCGCACCGCCAGCATGGTGCGAACGGTTTCGCCGGGTTGCAGGCCGATGAGGTTGCCGATGTGTTTGCCTTTGCCGGCGGCGCTTACATCGGGAATTTCGTACACCTTGAGCCAGTAGACCCGGCCCTTGTTGGTGAAAATCATGATGTAGGCGTGAGTGGAGGCTATGAAGAGATGCTCGACGAAATCTTCGTCGCGGGTCTTCATGCCGGTGCGTCCGGTGCCGCCGCGGCGCTGCATGCGGTAGGTGGAGATGGGGGTGCGCTTCATGTAGCCGGAGTGGCTGAAGGTTACGGCTACCTGCTCGTCGGCGATTAAATCTTCTAGAACGATTTCTGCGGCTTCGTCTTCGATGCGGGTGCGGCGTTCGTCGCCGTAGAGCTCTTTCACTTCTTCGAGTTCTTTGATGATGACTTTGCGGAGCTTGCTTTCGGAGGCGAGGATGGATTCGTAGTCTTCGATGCGCTCGCGGGTTTCTTTCAGCTCGTTGGAGATTTCGTCGATGGATAGTTTGGTGAGGCGGTGCAGTTGCAGTTCTAAGATGGCTTCGGCCTGGCGCGAGGTGAAGGGCTTTTCGGGATCGAGCTTGGGAGCGCGGCCGGTGGTGTTGATCTCGATTTTCTTGCCGCCGAAGTAGGCGACCAGATTTTCGCGGGCGTCGGCGCGGTTGGCGCTGGCGCGGATTATGGTGATTACGTTGTCGAGATGATCGAGGGCGTTGAGATAGCCTTCGAGGATGTGCTCGCGATCGCGGGCTTTCTGGAGCAGAAACGCGGTTCGGCGACGGACTACTTCGACGCGGTGATTGATGAAGTGCTTGATGGCCTGAATCAGTCCCATTTCGCGGGGCTGGTTGTTGACCACCGCGAGCAGGATCATGGA
>JBAUVZ010000130.1:0-4666 GCA_049583505.1 Candidatus Sulfotelmatobacter sp. | reverse complement strand
CTCCTTTCCTGTTCCGCACTGCCCCTGCTTCGGGTTGAGCCCTTGACGCCACCGTGCTCCATCGAAGAAACCTGGGCTTCGATTCTGGCGCGCCTTGCAGCCGAGGAAGCGCGGAGTTACGGACGCGACAAACTCTTCTCTTCGGAAAGGCCTGTGGTGCAGTGAACTCGTGCCGATTGTGCTCGTGCTCACCGACGCTGCTTCGATGGGAAGTTCGCTATAATCTCCTAACTAAACTGCATGGATTTCGATCAGCTCATCACATTTCTGGAGGTTGCCCGGCAAGGCAGCTTCTCGCGTGCCGGGGAGAAGGTCTTCCGGTCGCAATCGGCGGTTAGCGCTCAAATCCGCCAACTTGAGCAGGAGTACGGCGATCGTCTGCTGGACCGCTCGGGCAAGACCGTCAAGCTGACTTCCGCCGGCCAGGTGTTTCACGAATACGCGCTGCGCATGAAAAAGCTGCGCGACGAATCGCTGGTGGCGGTGGCCGACCATGGCCACACGCCGCGCGGCACGCTCCTGGTCGGCGCCAACGAAGCCACTTGCCTCTATGTGCTGCCTGAAGTTTTCGGAGAATACTGCCGCAAGTATCCCGACGTGCAGATCAGCATTTATCGCAACTTCACCTACAAGATTGTTGAGAAGCTGGAAAATGGCTCGCTCGATGTGGGCGTACTCAGTTTGCCCGTCCAGTCTCCGAGCTTAAAGGTTCGGGCGATCTACCGCGACCGGTTGATGCTGATGGTGAGCCCCAAGAACCCTTTAGCCAAACTGAAGGCGGCGCACATCAGCGACGTTGTGAAGCATCCTCTGCTGCTTCCCAAGACCGGCCACACGCGGCGGTTGTTGGACAAGCTCTTCCGCGAGTACAACACCGAACTCAAGGTCAGAATGGAGTTACCAAGTATCGGAATGATCAAGAGCTTCGTGGCCGCTGATCTTGGCATCTCGCTGATCAGTGCGTCTTTCGCGCGCGATGAAGTGGCGGCGGGTAGAGTGAAGCTGGTTGAACTGGAAGGTGCAGAACTATGGCGGGAACTCGGCCTTGCCTACCGCCGCGACCGCACGCTCTCAGTGGCCACGAAGACTTTTGTTACCGTGGTCCGGCAGCTCTCCGACTATCTCAAGAAGGCAGACGCCCCCGCGCACTCGTAGATTCTGTCAAGCGTCCGCTTCCGGCGGATTGGTCGGCCGCTGCGGTTGCGGCTGAATGACGTGCAGTCCACACTCGGTCTTCGACGAGCCCGCCCAGCGCCCTGCCCTGGGATCTTCTCCCGGCCGCACCGCCCGCGTGCAGTGCGTGCAACCGATGCTGGGATAATTGCGCTCATGCAGCGCGTTGTAAGGCACGTCATGCTCGCGGATGTATTGCCAGACCTGCTTCGAACTCCAGTCGGCGATAGGATTGATCTTCACCAGCCCGAATTTTTGATCCCACTCGATTTTGCCAGCGCCTGCCCGCGCTGTAGTCTGATCGCGCCGAATGCTCGTAATCCACGCTTGTAGCTCGCCGAGCTTGCGCTGCAGCGGCTCGACTTTCCGCAGATTGCAGCATTGGTCGGGATTACGTTGCCACAGCGCCGCGCCATGAACCCGTTCCTGTTCCTCGGGCGAGTTCAGCGGATATACCCTTTCAATCGTAATGCCATATCTCTGTTCTACCTGGTCCATGAGGTTATAGGTTTCGGGAAACAGGAATTCCGTGTCCAGGGTGAAGAGACGAAAGTTCCGGCGCGCCCGGGAAGCAATATCGATCAGGGCCATGCCCTCGGCGCCGAAAGCAGAAGAGATCGCGACTGCCTCCCCGAAAGTGTCGAACGCCCATGCGAGGATCCGTTCGGGTCTCCAGGCTTCCGCGGCGATTTGCAGTTTTCTAACTTCTTCTTTCATGACTTCTTCTTTCATGCCACGGGCTCCTCGTCCGGTCTGAATCCTGCAGCGACGCTTTGCGAAAGTGCGGCCTCAAATCCCTGCGCCAATGCAGGGAAGGTCGCGGCTTGCTCGACTAATGAGCGACCGGCGAACTTCACCACCTCGCCGACTACAAGAAGTGTCGGAGATGCAAGCCGCGGCGCGTTACCGAGATCCGAAACCGTGGAACGGTAGATTCGCTGTGCGGTAGTCGTCGCCCGGGAAATGATCGCGCAGGGAGTTTCTTTCGCAAATCCGGCGGCCTTAAGCCGGCTGGAAATCTCTTCATAGTTGGTGCCCGGCATGTAGACGACAAGAGTCGACTCAGCCGCGGCAAACTGGCTCCAATCCGCATCGTCGTTCGCAGAAGCCCGATGTCCGGCCGTCAGCACGAGCGTGGAAGATGCTCGCCGATGGGTCAGCGGAATCCCGGCTGCGGCAGCGGCTCCCAGGGCCGAGGTGACTCCCGGAACAATTTCATACTTGATGTTTGACCGGCGCAGTGCTTCGATCTCTTCTCCGGCCCGGCCGAAGATCAGCGGGTCTCCGCTCTTCAGGCGCACTACTTGCAGTCCTGAAGCAGCCCGCGTCACCATCAGAAAGTTGATCTCCTCCTGCCGGATGGTTTTGCTGCCGCAACGCTTGCCCACGTTCTGGACTTCGGCAGCGGGCGAAATCAGTTTCAAGATTTCGGGCGTGACCAGGTCGTCGTGCAGTACAACGTCGGCGGTCCGCAGCAAACGTAGGGCTTTCACCGTCAGCAATTCGGGATCGCCCGGACCCGCGCCTACCAAGTACACCTTGCCGTTCATACCGTTACCCTCCTGTCGTCCTCGGTCTTCGCCGACTCTTCCTCCAACGCCGCCTTCAGAGCCTCGCAGCTCGCCAGGGAATGCAGCAGATCGCTTTTCCGTTGTGGGTCAAGATCGCTGGCCAGCACCAGCTTCCGTGTTTCTCCCAATTCCGCAACCCATCGCGCGTATCCCGGACCAAACTGCCGCTCCAACTGTTGCCTAAGCTTTTGCGCCAGAGACGGACTCTGCCCATTCGTGGAGATTGCAATCTGAAGATCACCCCGGCGCACCACGGCGGGATAGTAAAAATCGCAATACTCCGGATCGTCCACTACGTTGCACAGAATTCCACGCTGCTGCGCTTCGCGATAAATGGATCCGTTCAGAGCGCGCGACCCAGTGGCTACTATCGCCAGGAAAGTTCCCTCGAGATCGGCCGAAGCAAAGCCACGGATCTCCAGCGTCATCTTCCCCGCCCTCGCCCACTGATGCACGGTTTCGGACGCCTCAAGAGCAACCACATGGACGCGCGCGCCAGTATCGATAAGGCCGCCGATCTTGGGTTCGCCAACCTCGCCGGCGCCGACCACAAGGCAACGTTTGCCTTCGAGCTTCACAAACATTGGGAACAAGCTGCTCATAATCTTCTTCTAACCTTCCACGCTGCTGGGCACACGTCCTTCGGGCAGATCGCGCGCGACCGCTTCTACGAACTCTCCTGCCAGAAAATTCCGCAAGTCTGTGTCGCTGTGACGAGCAAAGAATCGCCGCAGATTCTCCCCCGGTCTGCCATCAGCGAGGTAGTAACGCAGCAGGCGTTCGATGGCTTCTGGAACCTCGGTCGCGGGGCAGCGAAACCCCACCGGCCTTGCGATCGCCTGATTCAGGCCCAGCGCCCCGCCCAGGCAAAAGTAGTAGGCATCCACCATGTGTCCGTTGACTTTGATCTTCTTGCCTTCGATTCCGATATCGGCGATCCAGTGTTGTCCGCAACTGTTGGGGCAACCAGTGACGTGCAGTTTCAGATGCTGATCGAAGCCCGGCAGGCGTTCTTCTAATTCTTCGACCAGCCAGCGGGAGAAGCTTTTCGTCTCCGTGATAGCCAGCTTGCAAAATTCGGTCCCACTGCAGGCGATGGCTCCCCGCCGAAACGGCGACCCACTCACCGGCAACCCGATCGCGTCGAGCTCTTTCGCCAATTCGTCCGCCTGCAGCCGTGGCACGTTGACGATCAGCAGGTTCTGCATGTTGGTGGTGCGCAATTCGCCGTTCGCGAAGCGGTCGGCCAAGTCGGCCGCGGCGTGCATTTGTTCGGGGGTGATCCGTCCTCGCAGAACCGTCGCCCCTACATAGCAAAGGCCCGGCTGCTTCTGCGCATGAACGCCGATGTGATCGCGGTAGACGTCAACTGGGGGATTCTCGGGCTCGGCCGGATCGAGTTGAAATCCGATTCGCCGCTCGAGCTCTTGTTGGAAGTCACGCGGCGTCCAACCATGCCGCAAAAAAAGAAACTTCAGCCGCGCCCGCTCGCGGTGCTCGCGCAACTGGTCGGAGTCGCGAAACAATTCCGCGACTCCCTTGATCACCGGCAGAACCTGATTCCAGCGAACGAACGCATTCAACGGCGCGCCCAGGTAGGGCTCGGTAGAAAGTCCACCGCCCACACGCAAGCCAAAACCAATCTCAGCCCTTCCCTGAATCACACGCTCGGTCGCGGTCAGGCCGACATCGTTGATCTCCGGGTACGGGCACCAGACGCGGCATCCTGTAATGGAGATCTTGAACTTGCGCGGCAGGTTGTAGAACTCGGCATTCCCCGCCAACATTCTGTCGGCTTCCAGCGCGAGGGACGAAGCATCGCAGATTTCGTCCGCGTCCACGCCTGCTACGGGGCAGCCCGTAATATTCCGAGTCACATCACCGCAGGCCCCCATCGTGTTTAGGCCGACGCGCCAGAGTTC
>JBAUVZ010000129.1:0-6078 GCA_049583505.1 Candidatus Sulfotelmatobacter sp. | reverse complement strand
GACCTGCCCTATTCTAGTGCAATTCCTCGACTCTCTACGCGCTTTTCGGAAGAACCTGGTTTCGCGGGATCAGACCCGAATATGGGATCGTGTGCCCTACGAGTTGGAGCCGCCAACGGAGAAACTGCTTCTCTAGCGGAGTTTCATCCCAAATCAGGAGGTTGTCAACATGCATTTAAACCTTGTTCCCGCCCAGACTAGACCACCGGCAGGCCCTCCCACCGGTCCCGAAACGGCAGAAAAACGACAGTAAGTGCCTGTCTTAGCGTCTTTTGTTTCCTCCCCCTTCGTGCAGAAAAATGTTAGAATCTTGCCGGTAAGTGAGAATGCTTCCCCAAGTTTGTTTCTGTGGCTTCCTCCCCGTGGCTTCTCTTTGGAAACACCCGAAAACAAAGCCGTTTCAAGATCTTTAATCCAGGGAGTTTGAAACATGCGGATCGCTGTGGTTGGTTCTGGATACGTAGGATTGGTTGCGGGCGCCTGCTTTGCCGACCTCGGTCATGACGTCATTCTCGTCGACAACGACGAGCGCAAGTTATCCGCCCTCAAGAACGGACAAGTCCCCATCCACGAGAACTTTCTGCCTGAGCTGTTGAGCCGGCACCGCGGCCACCGTCTTACTTTTTCCGACGATCTTCAGGAAGCCGTGCGGGCCAGTTCCGCCATCTTCGTTGCCGTGGGAACTCCGCCCACCGAGCGCGGTGAGGCTGATCTGTCTTACGTCGAGTCCGTCGCTCGCGAGATTACCGGAGCCATCAACGGATACAAGGTCATCGTCGAGAAGAGCACGGTCCCGGTCTACACCAGCGAATGGGTCCGCAAGATCATCCTGCGCAACGGCGCCGACCCGGAGTCGTTCGACGTCGCTTCGAACCCTGAGTTTCTGCGCGAAGGCACCGCCGTCACTGACTTTCTGTTTCCCGACCGCATCGTCGTCGGCTGTGACACCGAGCGGGCCGCCAGCGTTCTCCGCCAAGTCTATGAACCGCTCACCAGCGGCAGCTACTACGAACGCAGTGACGCCATCCCGCAACCCGACCGCGCCTCGATTCCTGCCCCCATCATCGTCACGACCACCAAGAGTGCGGAACTGATCAAGCACGCCTCTAACGCGTTCCTGGCCGTGAAGATTTCCTTCATCAACGCGGTCGCTTCCATCTGCGAATCCGTGGGTGCCAACGTCAACCAGGTATGCCACGGCATCGGTACCGACTCCCGCATTGGTCCGCGCTTCCTGAACCCCGGAATCGGCTACGGCGGCTCCTGTTTCCCCAAGGACGTGATGGCGTTTCGCGCTGTCGCCCGCGAGTGTGGTTACGACTTCCGTCTGCTCGACGAAGTCATGCGTATCAACGAAGACCAGCGTGAGCGTTTCCTCCGCAAAGTGCGCAGCGCCCTGTGGACGCTCCGCGGCAAGCATCTCGGCGTTCTCGGCCTCGCCTTCAAAGGCGGCACCGACGACATTCGCGAGTCGCCCGCCCTTTTCCTGGTGCAGGCTCTGTTGCAGGAAGGCTGCAAGATCACGGCCTATGACCCAGCTGCCATGGAACGCACGCAGGAAGTCATAACCTCCGGCCTCAGGTTCGCCAATTCCGCCTACGAAGCGGCCCGCGGCGCCGACGCGCTGCTGATCCTCACCGAGTGGGAAGAGTTTGCCAACCTGGATCTCCCTCGCCTGAGCCAGGAACTCAAGTATCCCATCGTGATCGACGGCCGTAACCTATATGATCCTGAAGTGATGGCGGCGCACGGCTTCACTTATTACAGCGTGGGACGCGCCGCCTCTCATCCGGACGGCGTGCCCGCCGCCGCTTTACGCAACGGCACCAAGAAAGCATGAGCCCACAACGCGCCCTGGTCACCGGCGGCGCCGGTTTCCTGGGATCCCATCTCTGCGATGCTCTGCTCGGCGAAGGGTTGAGCGTGGTTGTCGTCGACAACCTGCTCACCGGCCGCCGCCACAACCTCGCTCATCTCCGCAATGATTCCCGATTCGATTTTATAGAACAAGACATCTGCGAGCCGTTCGATGTCGGCCGCGTCGATTACGTCTTCCACTTCGCCAGCCCCGCCAGCCCTGTGGATTACACCATCCACGGCATTCCCACGCTGAAAGTAGGATCGCTCGGGACCTTTCACGCCCTCGAGGTCGCGCTCAAGTACAACGCAAAGTATCTGGTGTCGTCCACTTCCGAGTGCTACGGCGATCCGCTGGAGCATCCTCAGAAGGAAACCTACTGGGGCAACGTGAATTCCATCGGTCCGCGTTCCGTCTACGATGAAGCCAAACGCTTCACCGAAGCCGTAACCATGGCCTATCACCGCTATCACAAAGTCGACACGCGCATCGTGCGCATCTTCAACACTTACGGCCCCCGCATGCAACTTAATGACGGCCGGGTTGTTCCCAACTTCATGAAGCAGGCTTTACGCGGCCAAGACCTCACCGTCTATGGTGATGGCAGCCAGACGCGCAGCTTCTGCTACGTCAGCGACGAAATCGACGGCTTCATCCGTTTATCGAAGTCCTCGGAGCATCTTCCGGTAAACATCGGGAACCCGAATGAATTCACGATTCTCGAGTGTGCGCAGCATGTATTGAAGGTGACGGGATCGAAAAGCAAGATCGCCTACGAACCTCTTCCCCAGGATGACCCCAAGCAGCGCCGTCCCGACATCACCAAAGCCAGGCAATTGCTGGGATGGGAACCCAAGATCGATCTCTCGACCGGACTGCGAATGTCGTTGGATTATTTCCGGAAAGCCGTCGCGGAGGAAGCTACCACGGCACGATAACTATTCACTGCTTTGCGTCGTGGCCGCCACGAAGTCGATCAATTGCTGCACCCCGCGGCGTTCGTCTTTGGTGTTCAGTTGGAACGAAATGCCCATCCCGTAGCCAGGATGCGAAGCCTTCACTTCCCCGCTTAAACGCAACTTCATCTCGTACGTGCGCACGACGATCTCAATCGGGGATCCCTGCGCGAAAGCCAATGGCATTTCGAGATAGCATCCGCCCGGGCCCAGATCGCTTAGATGGCAGTAGTTCCGCACCGAGCTTCCCCTTTGGTAAACCTCGGCTCCCAAACGGCACGCATATCGAGTCTGCCCGCGGCGGTTGTCCGGCTCAGAGCGCAGTCGAGCCCCAGCTTCCCCGTCGCGGCCCTTCGCTTCTTGCCTCTCCTCTTGTCCGCCGGCCGTCGCCGCGCCGTCACTCGGCCGGATGGAGTGCTCCACTTCCACTGCTGCCGAGGGCAACTCCCGCTTCGGCGCCTCGGCCGCGTTCATCTTCAACCACTCTTGCAGAACCCGCCGCGAACCTTGCGGTACATCGACAAACTGGATTCCCGCGCGCCCGTTCCAATCCTGCCAAACCACCTGTCCCGAAAGCCGCACGTTCGCCATCTGGCCCGGCAATTGAAACTGAAAGTAGACTTTGCAGGTCGGCGGCAACTTCTTGCCGAAGTTCACTCCCATGCCATCTTCGGCCAGATTCACCAGCGTCGCTTTCGCGTGTTCCCCGCCCGCGTAGTCGATCGTCGCATGCGTATGTACTGCAGCTCGCGCCTTGCGCCGTTTGTCCCGGTGCAGCACGGTATGGGCTGCCCGCAACGTGCTCAACGCCCGCTCGTGGGATACCGGCTTGTACAGCACGAAATTCACCCCAAGGGAAAACATCTCCCGGATGCTCTCCTGCCCCGCCACCACCACCATCGTCAGAGTTGCGTCGTTCAGCCGGGAAGACCGGGTATTGTGCAACAGGGCAATCGCGTCCGTCTGCTTTTCACAACCAAGAATGATCAAGTCAAAATGTTCCTGCGCCAGTCTTACACCCGCGCGGCCGGCCTCCGCACACAACTCCACTTGAATGCCGAGTTCTTCCAGGACGTGCCGTAGCACCTCCACCGATGCTTTGTCCGCGCCGACTAAGAGCGATGAGAGAGTCATACCTTCAAGCATCCTAGGATCACCCCAGTTCGTCCGACAAGTTACCACGGTCATAACCACCCCATCTGTCTTCCATGGGACCTCCCTTAACTCCACTGACCTCAATCCGGTGACCTCAGTCACCACTGCCATTACAAAAGACCAATAGTCCTCCGTTGCACCGTGGTGCTTTGACGCCGTCACTCCACCTTCCTAGGATGAAGACTGCCCCACCGTATGCAGCGACGGTTAGCCTGCTCCCCGAACGGTTGCAGGTTTTCTCTGTCCGGTTGGGCTGTTTGGAATCTTTGGGTTGAGGTTGGTTTGATTGACGTCACCAGACGATACGAGGTTTACCGCAGTTAAGGAACTTATGCCATCGCGCAAAAACAACGGGTTCTCGCTTCTCGAAATGGTGATAACCGTCAGCCTCGCCCTGGTTCTGTGCGGGGTCACATTCGTCTACCTGGGGCCCCAGGTCAATCAGAACCATGTGAACTCGGCCTATGACACCACTTTGATGGCCCTGCGCAATACGCGCAACCTGGCGATTACCCAGAGTCACGAGTACTACGTCAATTTCAATCCGGCTGGCTTTCCCGCTGGCACAATTCAGGTCCAATACCAGCCGCCTCTCGTGCCTCCCGCCGTGGCTGCGCCGGCGCTTGAGCAAGTCAACACGTACACGATTCCGGCGGATGTCAGTTTTAACGTGCAAGCCGGATTCCCCGGCGCTACGCCGGACGGCTTTGGCACTGGCGCCACTGCCCTGGACTTCGAATCCACGCCGGGCGTCCCGTTGAATTACGTCGTCTTTTTTCCCGACGGCTCCGCGCAGGACCAGTTCGGCAACTACAGTAGCGGCGTCGTTTACATGACGCGCGTTGGCGGCAGTATCTACGCTTCACGGGCTGTCACCGTCTGGGGCGCCACCGGCAGAATCCGCGGATGGCGGCTTAATCAGGTAGCAGGCGTTGCCACATGGGTACAACAATGAAACAACAGAACAAGTTCGTCAGAAAGCTTCGAAACCAGCGCGGTTTCACGCTGATCGAAGTCATGATCGCCATCGTCATCATGACCGTCGGCATGCTTGCCGTGATGGCGAGCTTTGCCACGGCGATCTCCGCCACGGCCTCGGCGCAGGAAGATCTCATCGCCCGCCACAAGGCGCTCGATGCCATGGAGAGCATCTACACCGCCCGCAACAGCCAGCAGCTTCCTTTCGCAGCTATCAACAACGTTGCTGCCGGCGGAATCTTCTTGCCGGGAGCTCTCCCTCTGAAGTGCGCCGGACCTGATGGCCTCGTCGGCACTGCCGATGACGTTGCCTGCACCGCTCCCGACACCGGCGTGGCTTGCCCGGGAGGAGTGGAATGTCTGGTTCTGCCCGGCCCCGATGGCGTTCTGGGCACTGCCGACGACGTCACCCAAAGCCTCAGCAACTTCACCCGCAGCATCACCTTCAATACGGTGTTGCTGCCCAGCGGCGCCATCAACACGAATCTCATCGCCGTCACCATCACCGTCTCCTACATTAAACCCGGCTGGCCGGCCCGCGCCTATACCGTGAATGGGCTGATCTCCAGCTACCACTGAGCCGGACTAAAACCATGAAGATGCCTATCTCAAAATCGCACCGCGGCTTCGGCCTTCTGGAATTGATGGTCGCCTCCGCCATCGGACTGATCGCCGTCATGGCCATGACCCAACTGTTCAGAATGGGTATGAATGCAACCTTAACGGTGACTCAGCGCGCTGACACTCAGGAGAACATGCGCGCCGCCATCGAGTTGATGACCAAGGACCTCAGCATGGCCGGCGCGGGCTTGCCATCCGGCGGCTTGCAGTTGGCCACGGCCGGCGGCCCCACTAGAGTCGCCTGCAACCAGGCCGGCACCTGCTATGTTCCCGCCGATACCTACCCCAACAGCGGCGGCGGCTCAATCAATTACATGTACGGCATTTTGCCCGGCTTCGGTAACGGCGTACAAAGTGCCGCAGTCATCCCCAGCGCTCCTGCGGCCGTGAATGACAGCGTCACCTCGATCTATTGCGACTACAACTTTCCCTTGACCAATTTTGCCTTCACCTTTCCCAGCCCCACCTCGGCTGCGGTGACCGTGGTGAGCGCGGCTGTTACACCCAATA
>JBAUVZ010000128.1:0-11322 GCA_049583505.1 Candidatus Sulfotelmatobacter sp. | reverse complement strand
GGTTGCGGGCATAAAGGTAGGCCAGATCGTTCAGCGCGGCGGGGAAGTTCTTATCGATGGCCAGCGCCCTTTCCATGATTCTCTTCGACTGCTCGTCGCCGTCTTCCAGCATCAGCCAGTTGCCGGCGAGGTACAGCAGATGCTTGTCCTTGGGATACATTTCCAGCACGTCGTTCATGGCGGAAATGCCACCAATGAAGTCACCTTCCTGCACCTTGGCGATCCAGGCAATCATCAACTGCTCCCCCGGGGTCAGCTTGGGCGCAAGGGCCTTGGCTTTTTCGCGGGCAGCGCTCGCTTCTTCGGGATTGGTGCTGTTGAAGGCAATCCAGGCCCAGGCCACAGCCAGGTTGGGATCGGCCTTCACCGCGGCGCGCCAGTCGTCATTGCAGCCCTCCAGGTAGAGATTTTCGTAGTCCTGCATGCCCTTTTCGTAGAGCGAGCGCGCCTCGGCTGACGAGGTCGTCACCGGCATCGAGGCCGTAGCAGCCGGCTTGACGTGGTGGGCATAAGCATTGATGGGCGCGGCAAAGCACACGCCAAGAAGGAGGATAAAGACAGGGACGGCGCAATTGGGGCGACGCATCAAGTTCTCCGCAAATAGACGCTTTCAGAAGAGAGGACTACCATTGCAGCCTAGCATCGCGGGAATCCGGTTACCTAGTGACGGAAGTCACACGACGGCTGGGAGCGTGACGTGGCGCGAATGTCTACCTTCCAACGAAAACGCCTGAGCTGGGTTTAAGAAGATTGGAGTTGACGGGCGTGCGGAAAAATTGTGGACCTAGAAGGTAATGCTGACGCCGCCGCGAACGGAGCGGGCTGCCTGGACCAGATAGACGGTCTGGCCGTCCTGTCCCATGACCGGCACATAACCTTGCGCCAACAGGTTGCGCAGGTCGATGAGCGCTTCCATATGCGCGGGCAGGAAGCCCAGGGTCGGAATGTGTTGCCGGATGAAAAGGTTGAGGAAGGGATCGCTCTGTCCCGGTGAAGCGTTGAACATATCCACCGGAGTCAACGCCGGCCCACTGATCCAGCGGTAGGAGGCGATCCAGCGGGTGTGAGTGCGAGCTACCGTGCCGCTCAGCTTGGCCGCCATGGCATGACGGCGCTGGGTGCTAATCCACTGCTGGGCATCCTGGAGGGCGACATGCGGTTTGGCGAGATCGAGGACTCCGCCATAAGCATAATCCAGCGTGGCGGTGAGATCGGAACAGAACTTCCGTTCGAGTACGATCCGCACTCCGCGCGCGTCCAGGGTGTCGCCGGCATAGCTGAAGGTACCCGAGTAGATATCGGGCAGAAGGAAGCCGCCGGCGGCGGTAACTTCGCCGGTGCCTGTCAACGCCGTGTTGGCCACGCGATCGCTGAATACGGCCGCTTGCACACTGTTCTTGCCGATGCGCCGGGAAACGTTCAACTCCTGGTGGTGAGCGCGTTCGAGCCGAGTCGCAAAGTTAGTCATGCTGACCCGAGGATCGGCTTCGCTCAGATCCGCGGGCGCCGAATCGAATCCCTTTTCGGCCCTCGTGTTGGGCAATGAGGTCGCGTAGTCATATGAGAAAACGGTGTTGGGCGAGGCGTGCAGGTCGAGGGAACCGTAGGGACGGAAGGCGGTTACTCGCCCGAGGAATTGGATGGTTTGCAGTTCACTGCCGAACTTGAATTCCAGTACGTCGCCCACCGTGAAATCGTCTCCCGCGTTAAGCGCGAGCGCCTGCAATGCAGCATAGTGCAGGTTGAGATCAGAAGGCGCGAAGCGACGCATGGTGACAGCTATAGAGGGCCCGGAACCGTCGAGCAGGCGGTGCGAGTAAGTGGCGCGCAGAACGGCCGCGGGAAGGCTGTCTCCATAGCCGACATTTCCGCTCAGCCCGACGCGAGACGCAGAGAAAATCGAGCGCTCTACGGAGAACCCGGTGCTCATGTCCGAGCCGCTGCCATAACCCTCGGCCGCCGAACCAGCCAGAAACGAAAGGCTGCCGGTGAGGGCGTGGTCCTGCTGTTCCACGTTCGTGGCGGGATCGTCGAACACTCGCAGGACGGGCCGGTTCGCCACCGAACGCAACGTCCACTTCCAGTCGTCATCATCCGCGGTTCCGCGCAGCGGCCCCACTCGCACGGCGTTCAGCAGCGTGTTCAAAGTGATGTTGAGATGAATGCTGATGCCGGGTTGCAGACCAATCTTTTCTTCCAAGGCGGGAAGGAAAGAAGGAGCCGAGACCTTGACAGAATATAGCCCTGGCAGTAAGTCCTTAGCGGAGTAGAATCCGGCGCCGTCGGTAAACACGGTCAGGCTCCGCGCTGCCGAGCCCGCGATCTCCACTACCGCGCCCATCTGGGGGATGCCCGTGGCATCGCGCACATATCCCGAGATGGAACCTGGCCGTTCCGCAGCCCACGCGGGAAGAGACAGCGCGATGATCACCGCCCAAGAACCGAGTCGGCGAAACTTCACTCCAACCCCCAGGGGAAACAAGCAGCCAGTTACTCTACAGCAAACGTTGCTGAAGGATCAATAGTCTGCTTGGAGATGTTGTCGTTCACCTTGATATCGATTCGATACACACCCGGCTGCAGGTTAGCCGATGCAATCGATTTCTGCAACGTCACCTGTTCGCCCACGTTACCCATTGTGTCGGTGGATTCCGTCTTCTGGACCACCGGTTTGTTGGTCGCAATATTGACGATGTCAAACTCGAACGTGGCCGAAGGCTTGTGCGTCTTCTCATCCACGCCCAGGTTATAGACTTGCATCCAGAAGTTTACCTTCTGGTCCCGACTCCGCTTGAAGAGAGCTGGCTTGCCGTCCGCCGGAGCAACCCGCGGCCGGACTTTGGTCAGACCAATCACAAAACTGCCGGTGCTCACATCCTTGGTCGGCACCGATTCCATTTGGTCGGCAACAATGAGTGTTGAGGTCGATAGCTTGTCGTCAGAATACTCAGGCACAATGATGCTACGGCTCCACAGGCCTTTGCGGTCTCCGTTCACGTCTTTCACCGCAATCTCTACTTTGTAACGTCCCGGACGCAGCGGCAGCGCCTTCCAATACACCGACGAATTCTCCGCCGTCCGCGGCAACAACTCGGCGGGCACATCCACCTGGGCGGTGTCTTCGAAGGTCTGTACTACTTTCCCGGTCAACGTGCTCACCCGGCCGAAGATATTGACTGTGCCGCGCTGTACTCCATCCTTGTTGGCGAACGTAATGTCGCGATACTTCATCTGGATGGTGATCGGCACCAATACCGTGTCCCCGGTGACCTTAACAAAATCCGATCGCACGTCGAAAGGCATCAGATTGGTAATGATCTTAGTGTTGACGATTTCTTCCAGATCCTTGAACTTGACCGGCGGCGGCGCCTGCAGCTTGGCAAACTGCTCCAGGCGATCGAACTCCTTGGTCTGCAGATCCGAGCTCATTGGACCGGTACCCAGTTGCTCCAAACCGCTGTTGGTGAAGCGGCTGGTCTTGCTGGCCATACCCATCTGTTCGTAGAGCGTGAGACCGGCGTTGGGCGTATATTTCAGCGCATCCTTCTCCGACCGGTCCAGCGTCATGTGGTAGTCGCCGCACATGCACGTGTCGACGAACTCAATGATCACTTCCTGTCCAATGCCTTCCAGGTAACGGTAGCGCCAATCTTCGAAGGGGAACGTAGAGGTCTCGCCGCCGCCTTCTTCCATGGGCCGATCGTACGAACCGCCGGAGGGATGCGAATCGACCTCGTCGGCAGGCCCGTACATGATATAGATCCGCCCTCGGTCACTCTTCCAACCCGGGATTCCCGCGGCGAAATGCTCATTCGCATAAGCGATGCGGCGGTAGTGTTCTTCCTTGTATTCGTTCTCTTCGGTATCGGGCGTGGGGTCACGGCGCTGCCAGAAGGCTTCAATAAAGTTGTCGCGTTCCTCGTCGTTGGAAAGCTGTTTAAACGCGGCTCTTTCCTCGTCGGTGATAATCCAGACTACGTCCTCGTTGAGCCATTTCTTGTAAGTCTTGCTCAACTCGATGTTCAGATTTCTTTTCTGCTGTTTCTTCTGCTTTTCCGTGGGTGCGCGTTTGAGGGGATCAATCTCATCGGTGGGTTGCGCTTGCGGGCTGGCGGCCGCATCGGGCTTTTGATCTCCCGCAGGAGCGCTTGCAGCGGCCGGTTTGTCGCTCTGGGCGCCTGCCGGGCCGGCAAGACCTGCGGTAACGGCCAAGAAAACGACAGATAGAAGGTAACGTGAACCTACCCGGAACATGAGAGGGACTCCTGCCACGACAAACTTCGTCGGTCTATTCTAGGCCCTCATTTGGGCGAAAGCAAGGCTAAGTCGCGTCAAGAGAATAGATTGACGCCTAGAGCCAACCGCTCTGTTGGACGCGGCCACACTCCTGCCGAGTTGCCCGCCCGACACCTCGAATATTTTAAGACCAGGGCAGATCAAGCTATAATTCTCGGTTGCTATAATTTTGTATCCGGCAGCCCCTGCTCTGGATCCCTCGGGTCTCGGCACTATATTCCAGATTGGAACTTTCCTGCCAGCAGGATCGTATCCCAGAATGTGTGCCCGTCACCCCGGCGGGGGTGGGTATCTGCAAGTGAATCTCGGGAGTAACCGCCTGCGACTGGGCCGAGGCTGGCCCGATCGGCACGGCAGCTGAACGGTGACGGAAGCCATGAAAGCCTGGAAGAAAATCGCGATTGGCGCGGGTGTGGTGGTCCTGTTGGCCGCCATCGTCGGTTTTACGGTCTATCAGAGCGGCAAGAATGTGGTCACGGTGCAGACCGGGAAGGTCCAACGCCAGGACCTGTCTTCGGTGGTGAGCGCCTCGGGCGAAATCAAGCCTAAGACTTACGTGAACATCGGCGCCAATGCTTATGGCAAGATCACCCATCTGTACGTTAAGGAGGGGGATCACGTAAAGAAGGGTCAATTGCTGGCGCAACTGGAAAACGTGCAGTCCTCGGCTGACGTGAGTGCCAATCAGGCCTCGGTGCAGGCTGCGGAAACGGATGCGATCGCTGCCGACGCAGCCCTCAGGACCGCCGACGCTGACCTTCTGCGCGCCCAGGCCGACTACGAACGCAACAAACTGGATTGGGATCGCGCCCAAAATCTCTTTAAGGATGGGCTGATCGCGAAATCCGATTTCGACAGCCGCCAAAACGCCTGGGCCACAGCGGACTCCGGGCTGGTGCAAGCCAGGGCGCGTGTCGCCCAGGCGAAGGCTCAGAAAGACTCCGCGGACCGGCATGTCGCGCAGGCCCGGGCTAATCTCACGCGAGTCGCCGATGTGCTGCAGAAAACTACCTACGCGGCTCCCTACGACGGAGTTGTCACCAACTTGCCGGTTCGCGAAGGCGAGTCCGTGGTCATCGGCATTCAAAATGCGCTGGGCAGCACTTTGCTTACGCTGGCCGACATGTCAGTGATCACCGCTGAAGTAAAGGTGGATGAGACTGACATCGTGAACGTGCACCTCGGCCAATCCGCCGAAGTGACCATCGACGCGATTCCCCACAAGGTTTTCCACGGCACGGTTTCAGAAATTGGAGACAATGCCATCGTGCGCTCCACCGGCGTAGCCACTTCCCAGCAGACCAGCACCAGCGAAGAAGCCAAAGACTTCAAGGTGGTTGTAACGCTCAGCGATCCTCCTCAAGATCTTCGCCCTGGACTCTCCACCACCGCCAAGATTACGACGGCCGCCCGCAGCAACGTGCTGGCCATTCCGATCCAGGCGCTCTCCGCCCGGAGCAAGGCCCAATTGGAGCAAGAGAAGTCTGCCCCGGGCTCCGTGCATGCCGCGGCGCCGTCCCCGAAAGAAACCGCATCCAATGATAAGGACAAGGACACCAGCAAAGACCAGAAACAGGACGTACAGGGCGTCTTCGTCATTCGCAACAAGAAAGCTGAGTTCGTACCCGTGACCACAGGCATCGCTGGGACCAGCGACATCGAAGTGCTCAATGGCTTGAAGGAAGGGGATGAAGTCATCACCGGGAGTTACAAGGTTTTGCGTACGCTTCGTTCGGGAAGCGGCATCAAGATCGATAACTCTATCCCCAAGAGGGAAGACGAAACGTAACCTTCACCGGCTTGCGCCGTCCAACGGAGAAGCAAGCCCAGGTTTTCGCAATAACAGGTTTCGCAATAGCAGGTCGCGAATTACGCGTCTCGAACAACAGTCTCGAACAAACGATGGAGCTCTCGGAGTCGAATCTAATCTCGGAGAACCCAGTGGCACCGGAGCAGGAGAAAAACATGGCAACCGCGGAAGTCATCAGCATGCCCACGAACGCCGTTACAGTGCCGCCGCCCCAGTCTTGCATGATTGCGGCTGAGGATCTTTGGAAGACCTACGACATGGGCTCGGAGCAGCAGGTGCACGCCCTGCGCGGCGTCAATCTCCGCATTGAGCGGGGAGAGTATGTTGCCATCATGGGACCCTCCGGTTCGGGTAAGTCCACGCTGATGAACCTGATCGGTTGCCTCGATACACCCACCAAAGGAGAATACTGGCTCAACAGCCAGTTGGTGAGCGAACTCGACGACGACGAGTTGGCGCGGATCCGCAACAAGGAAATCGGCTTCGTCTTTCAAACCTTCAACCTGCTGGCCCGCGCCACCGCTCTGCATAACGTGGAATTGCCGCTGATCTACGCCGGGATTCCCACCGGGGAGCGCATTGAACGCGCCAAGGCCGCTTTGACGGCCGTCGGCATGGAATCACGCATGACCCACAAGCCCAACGAGCTTTCCGGCGGCCAGCGCCAGCGCGTCGCCGTCGCCCGCGCCCTGGTGAATCGGCCTTCCATTATTCTGGCGGACGAACCCACCGGCAACCTCGATTCAGCGACCGGAAGCGAAATCATGGCCTTGTTCGACCGCCTGCACGGCGAGGGAAACACCATCGTCCTGGTCACCCACGAGCATGACATCGCCGAGTACGCTCACCGCGTGGTCAACATTAAGGACGGAGTGGTCGAGCGCGACGAGCGGAAAAAATAGTAACCAAAGCGCAGAATCAAGCTCAGACGGTCACAGGGACCTCGGCATCAACTCCAACTGGCGGCGGATTCGCTTGCGCCGGGCATCGCCGCCTCGTCCATCACTGGGGTCGACGCCACCACCACGCGGTCGCGCCCGCCGCGTTTGGCTTGATACAGAGCAGCATCGGCCGCCGCCATCAATTCCTTGGGCAACCTGCCATGCTCGGGGAACGCCGCTACGCCTACGGAAATCGTGACCATCCCGAGCGACTTGCCCTGATACATAATAGTCAGTTCTCTCATTTTCGATCGCAACCGCTCACCTCGCGCACGTGACGATTCCAGATCCGCCGTCGGCAGGATCACCACAAATTCCTCCCCGCCGAAGCGGCATACGAAGTCCTCGGCCCGAATGCCCTTGGCCAGAAATAGCGCGGTCTCGCGCAACACCGCGTCCCCGGCATCGTGCCCGTAGGTGTCGTTGAAGTTCTTGAAATGGTCCAGATCGATCATGAGGAATCCGAGAGACTGCGCCGCACGCGCTGCGCGCCGCACCTCGCGGTCCAACGTCTCCTCCAGGTATCGGCGGTTATAGAGACCGGTCAAGGCGTCCCGCACCGACTGGGTTCGCAGCGCTTCCCGCAGTCTTATATTGGCAATGGACAGTCCGACCTGTCCCGCAAATGTCGTCTTGAACGAGAGTTCCGACGCATCCATTTTCGGGGCCGCGTCCGTGGCTTGGAAGTGTGCGATCCCAAGGGTTTCGCCTTGCGCCAATATCGGAGTGCACAAATAGGTATTCTTCACGCCCGTCGCGTGAGCACAGGGTGCCGTGGAGTCACCTGCCAACACCAGATGCGGGTGCCCCGTGCGCAACGCCCAGCAGGATGCCGGCTCAAATACCAGGGCGGGAAGCTGGCAGTCGCTCCATGAGCCGATCACTTCCGCGAGGTTGCGCGAAGCGTCCGGCAGGGCTAACGCTCCAGGGACTGCCGGAAATATCTTGGGCGCATAACCCAGGGCCGCCGCGAATACTTCGTCTCGACTGATGCAGCTCTGCAGGAGTTCGCCCATCTTGGCCAGCATAGCCGCCCGCTCCGAGCGTTTCTTAAGTTCACCCAGCATTCTCTCGTTTTGTTGGTCGAGTTCGTTGCGGGCGAAGTCCTTCTCTAACATTTCCTCCTGCAACCGGGTGTTGGTGTCGGCCAATTGCACGGTCCGTTCCAGAATCTGCTCTTCCAGCATCTGCTGGTTTTGCTTCTGACTCTCGATATACACTCCGCCTGGCTTTCTTAGCTACCTATCGGCGGTATTCGCGGTTCGCATGTTAGAAAAAGCTCAGATTGCGGCCCACCTGCCCTGGTTCACAAGATTGAGGTATCTCCGAAAGGGATCGTTTTCGTCTGGCAAGAGCTAGGTGGCAAAACAAAAGGCCTCTCTCACGAGAAGCCTTGATCAAGATCAATGTGGAGTCGCGTTGAGCTACTGCGTCGTGCTCGCGGGACCAGACGCGGTAGTATCCGCCGGCCTTGGAGTGCCCGCGATGAAGAAGTTGTGATCGTAAAGGTTACGGTACATTAGCCCCGCGATCTCGGCCGCCTTTGGACCAAACGTGGGCCGCCCGCCCTGAAGGAAAACTACTACTACGATGCGTCCGCTGCTGGTATTCGCGTAGGAGGCGAACCAGCCGAACCGAGTACCGGCATGGGAGCAGGTCCCGGTCTTGCCCAGAATCTCTTCCTCGCTGAAGTTGAGCCCCAAGCGCCGCGCCGTGCCGTATTGCACTGCCCCCGCCATGCCATCGGAGATTTCCGGGATCAACGGCGCGATATCAAGCTGCCGCTTGATGCGCGGCTGGAAATTCGTGATTTCTTCCGGCGTTGACGGATGCTGCAGGTAATAAAGGGTGCCCCCGTTGGCGATGGCCGAAACCATTGCCCCCAACTGCAACGGCGTCATCGAAATGCCCTCGCCGAACGAACACATCTTGCCCACTCCGCCGAGCTTCTGTGGAATCGCTTCGTCGGGATACAAACCTAACTGCTCACCAGCAATGTCGTAACCTGCTAATTCGCCCAGGCCATACTCATGGGCATAGTAGGCAACCTTTTCGAAACCCAGCTTGCGTCCCAATGCTTCGAAGTATGCGTTGTTGGAATGCGCCAGGGCCTCGGTGAGGTTCATGCGGCTGCGGGCTCCAAGCGGGACTTCGGTGTCTTTCGAGACCAGGCCCTCGTTCAGCGCCGCCAGGGCCACGGAAAGTTTGATGGTCGAGCACGGTTGCGCTCCACTCGACAGCGCCAGCTTCTGATTCACCATCGCCAGCACACGTCCGCTGGTCGGCTCAATCGCCACTACCGTGCCATTCATATTCCCCAAGGCATCGATGGCCGCTTGCCGCACAACCGTGTCTTCGCCTTCGGTGGCATCGCCGCCTGTGATCCCCTCGGCGAACGAGCTCACAAAAAAGCGCTCGTGATATCGGTGATGGGAACTGGCGGTCGAGGTCCGCGTCAGGCTTGCGCTGTGGCCGCCCGCAGTGCGGACAGCCGTGCTGCGGCTGCTCGCCAGGTGGCGCATGCGGCGCCGCGTCCGCTGGCTCTCACTCAACTTCCTAGATTTCGGCTTGCTGGTATTCAGCGGGTGCGGGTTGACGTGCGCCGCCCACACTGACGGCGCCAAACACAGCCCCCCCACCATCACCACCAGACGAAGACAGCGCGTTCCTGACTTAAACATCTCCAGTTCGTTCCCCTGATCTTCGGATATGATCTTCGGAAATACGATCTTCAGGAAATCCAATTCCCGAATTTCCTACCTATTCCGATGCACGAAGCCTGCCAGTGGCCAGCTTCGACCGGTAACTTCACCCAACTCCGCGATATTACGGGAGTTAGACCGTTTCAGGCAATAACAAAGTTTCTATCTAGTTAAACATTAATTTCGATATAACCCATTATGGAACAAGGATTTAAGCGGAAATTACTTTCGTTCCAGAGCCTCCGGTAACAGTTACCTCGTTACTGAAAAGATACGGTCAGCTGCGCAAAGTTTTTCCCCTTTGGCCCTTCGGTCCATTCCAGAGATCTGCACTTCTACGCTCAATCTTTGCAACTTTGTTCCTTTAAACTACTCTTCACATCACTTCGCCCCGCTTGCGCAGAAATGCTGGAACATCCAGGTCGTCTTGCTCGAAGTTAGCTACCATCGCGTTGCGCATGGTGTCGAGCGAGATCACCTCGCCCCCCGCGTGCGCCATTGCAACCGGAGACGGCTCCGCCGTCCTCGATTCCTCCATCCTCAGATCGGTCGTCGGCTCCGGATAAGACTCAGGAAACGACGGCACTGGTGCCGGACCCACAGGATCGGGAAAATCCATGGCGTCGTCGTGCGAGGCCGCGAACGAGTGCTGCGCCTCCAACCGCCGCGGATGTGCGCGGCTTGCTTCCCGGAAGCCGGTGGCGATCACCGTGATCTTCACCGCGTCCTTCATCTTCTCGTCCAACACTGCGCCGAAGATGATATTGGCGTCCTCGTGCGCCGCACTCTGAATGATGGTGCAAGCCTGCTGTACCTCAGCTAGCTTCAGCAAAGCAGACCCCGTAATGTTGATCAGAATGCCGCGCGCTCCGTCAATCGCCCCCGCTTCCAGCAGCGGTGACGCGATAGCCCGCCGCGCCGCTTCGGACGTACGATTTTGCCCGCTTGCCGTAGCCGTACCCATCACCGCATAGCCCATGCCGGCCATGATCGTCTTCACATCGGCGAAGTCGCGGTTGATGATGCCGGGAATCGTGATGATGTCGGAAATCCCCTGCACCCCCTGCCGCAGAATGTCATCGGCGATGCGAAACGATTCGAAGAATCCCGCATTCTCCGCCACCGCCAGCAGCTTTTCATTGGGAATCACGATCGTCGTGTCCACGGACTCCATAAGTTCGGCGATGCCCTTTTCGGCCTGCGTCATGCGCCGCTTCCCTTCAAAAGAAAACGGCTTGGTGACCACGGCGACGGTGAGCGCTCCCATCTCACTGGCCAGCGACGCAATGATCGGAGCTGCGCCCGTGCCCGTGCCCCCGCCCAGGCCCGTGGTCACGAACACCATGTCGGCGCCCTCGAGCGCCTCGATGATCTTGTCCGAGTCCTCCAGCGCCGCCTTGCGCCCCACTTCCGGATTCGCGCCCGCCCCCAGGCCGTTGGTGAGCTTCACCCCCAGCTGCAGCTTCACCGGCGCACGCGACAAGCGCAGCGCCTGCAAGTCCGTGTTGGCGACAATGAACTCGATGCCCTCCACTCCCGCATCGATCATGCGGTTCACCGCGTTGCCCCCGCC